>JAJYHA010000210.1 GCA_021784995.1 Myxococcales bacterium | reverse complement strand
GGAGCGCGGTGGTGTCGGGATCGACGGTCTCGGCGGCCGTCTGCACCTCGGTGGCGTCCAGGGCGGCGGTGACGCGGGCGACGACGTTCCCGGCGCCGACGGCCTGCTCGAGCATGTCGACGACCCGCCGCTCGAGATCGTGCTCCAGCTTCTTCTCGTAGGTCATCGCCTCGCCCCAGCCGCCGCTCGGGGTCAGCATCTCGCCGGTCCCGTCCACGATGGTGACCCCCTCGGCCGGGAGCCCGGGGACCGCCGACGCGACCAGGTGGCGGATCCCGGCGATCTCGCGATCTCCGAGGGTGCGCCCCGGCTGGAGGTTCACCACCACGGCGGCGGCCGGGCTCCGATCCTGATCCCGGAAGAGGCCGCGCTCGGGCATCGAGACGTGGACGCGCGCCGAGCGGACCGCCGCCAGGCGGGAGATCGTCCGGGCGAGCTCACCCTCGGTGGCGCGGCGGAGGTTCACCTTCTGGGTGAACTCGGAGACCCCGAGATCCCCGCGATCGAAGATCTCGAAGCCGACCCCGCCGCCGCGCGGCAGGCCGGCGCCGGCGAGGATGAGCCGTGCGTCGTACACCTTGGAGGCGGGGACGGCCAGGGCCGCGCCGCCGGCCTCGAGCCGGAAGGGCACCCCGGCGCCCTTGAGCGTGGCCGACGCCTCGGCCGAGTCCTCGGGCGTGAGGTTGGTGAAGGCGTACTGGTAGGCCTCGGCGCCCTGGACGGCGTTGAACACCCCGACCCCGACCACGGCGAGCGCGGCGACGAAGGCGACGAAGCGGATGCCGGCCGGGATGACCGCGAGTGCCTTGGGGAGCTCCCGGAGCTGGGCGAGGAGGGGTTCCATCGTTCACCTAGACCGGCATGCGCATGACTTCCTGGTAGGTCTCGACCAGCTTGGCGCGGACCTTCTCGGCGACGCGCATGGCGATGTCCGCCTTGGCGAGGGCCAGCGACACCTCGTGGAGGTTGCCGGCCCCGTGGGCGACCGCCGCCGCCTGCTGGTCTCCCGCCTGCTGGAGCGCGTCGACCTGCGCGAGCGCCTTGCCGAGCGCCTCGCCGAACCCCGCCCCCGCGGCGGGTGCCGCTGGGGTCGCGCCGCCCACCGGGAGCGCCGCGCCGATTCCGCCGATGCCTTCGATGGCCATGGTCCGCCTCTAGGGAGCGATGTCGAGGGCGCGCTGCGCCATCGTCTTGAGGGTGTCGACCGCCGTCGCGTTGGCGTCGTAGGCCTTCTGGGCCGACATGAGATTGACGACCTCGTAGATGGGGTTGACGTTGGGGAGGGTGACGAAGCCGTTCGGATCGGCGTCCGGGTGCGACGGGCTGTAGACGCGGCGACCGGGGCGCTGATCCTGGGCGATCTCCGCGACCCGGACCCCGGAGAGGCCGGTCGCGCCGCCCAGCTCCTCCTCGAAGGGCGTGGCCTCGAGGACCGGATCGAGCCGGCGGTACGGGGCGCCGTCCGGTCCGCGCGTCGACTCGGCGTTCGCGAGGTTCGACGCGGCGAGGTTCACCCGGGTCCGCTCGACGGAGAGGCCGGTGGAGGAGAGGCGGAGCGCGGAGAGGAAGTCCATGGCGATCACCCCTGGCCGTCGCTGGCCACGTAGCGGAGGATGGCGAGCTTCTTGGCGGTCGCGCGGGCGGTCGCGCCGTACTCGATGGCGTTCTCGGCGACCGCGGCGAGGGTCCGGTCGACGTCGACGGCGTTGCCGTCGAGGCCGGCCTGGGCGCCCGGCACCTCGGCGACGAACCGCTCCGGCGCGGTCGGCTGCGCGCCGCCGGACGCGTCGAGGGGCACGTCCCCGGCCCGGGCCTCGCCCTCGACCGTCGGCCCGCCGAGCGCGGCCGGCCCGACGGCGTTCATCGCGGCGTCGAAGTCGAGGTCCCGCGGGAGGAACCCGGGGGTGTCGACGTTCGCCAGGTTGGACGCGAGGACCGCCTGCCGCGACAGCCTCACGTCGAGCGAGCGCTCCAGCGTCGACAACGTGGCGTCGAAGATCCTCATGGGCGCTCCTCTTGCGACCGGCGTGCCGGGAGCCCGACGAGGGGCGGAGGCCGCAGGTCACCCGCGGCGGCCGCGGCCGCCGGGACGCCGGCCTCCCGCCAGGCGCGCAGCTTGTTGCGCAGCGTCCGCAGGCCGATCCCCAGGAGCCGCGCGGCGTGGGTCCGGTTCCCGCCGACCCTCCGGAGCGCCTCCTCGATGGCGAGCCGCTCCAGCTGGGCGAGCTCGATCGGCAGGTGGGGCGGCAGCAGGCCGGGGGCCCCCCCGGGCGACGCCTCCGCGGCGGCGAGCTCCGGCGCGAGCCCCAGGTGGTGCGGCTCGATCTCGCCGCCCCGCGCGCGGACCAGCGCGCGCTCCAGGAGGTTGCGCAGCTCGCGGACGTTGCCGGGGAAGGGGTGGGAGAGGAGCGCCTCGACCGAGGCGGCGGAGAGCGAGGGCGCGGCCCTCCCGGCGGCGGCCGCGGCCTCGGCGAGCGCGCGCCGGGCGAGGGGGAGGACGTCCTCCCGGCGAGCGCGGAGCGGCGCCAGCGGGATCGGGTAGACGTCGAGCCGGTAATAGAGGTCGGAGCGGAGAGCGCCGGTCCGGACCATCTCCCGGAGATCCCGGTTCGAGGTGGCGATGATCCGGACGTCGACCGGGATGGGGCGGTGGCCGCCGATCCGGTCGATCTCCCGCTCCTGGATGACGCGGAGGAGCTTGGCCTGGAGTGCGAGCGGCAGCTCGGACACCTCGTCGAGCAGGAGCGTCCCGCCGTCCGCCTGCTCGAACCTCCCGACGCGACGCTCGGCGGCGCCGGTGAAGGCGCCCCGCTCGTGGCCGAAGAGCTCCGCCTCGAGGAGGGACGCGGGGAGGGCGGCGCAGTTGACGGCGACCCAGGGGCCGTCGGCGCGCGGCGAGCGCTCGTGGATGTATCGCGCCAGGATCTCCTTGCCGGTCCCCGACTCGCCGACGAGCAGGACGGTGGTGGGGGTCGGCGCCACGTCGGCGGCGGCGAGGAGGGCCGCCTGCATCGCCGGGCTCTCGGCGACCGGCTCGACGCCGACGGGGCGGGGGGCAGCGGTGGCGGCGGTCTGGATCACGGGCGGACTCCCTGGGAGAGGAGGACGAGGCGCGCCGCCTCGGCGGCGGAGCTGGCGGCGGCGAGATCGGGATCGGCGG
>JAJYHA010000315.1 GCA_021784995.1 Myxococcales bacterium | reverse complement strand
CGGGGGCCTTCGCGGGGCGCGCGCCGCGGGCCGGGGGCCCGGCGGGGCGCCGGGCGGCCGCGCGCGGCGATCTGCTCTTGGAGGTGGCGATGGCTCGGCTCCGGGGTCGGGCCGGGAAGCGCCGGCCGTGGGGGAGGAACTCTACCACGCTGGGGCGCGCCATCAGCCGGTCGCGCCGCCCCCGCCCCCGTCGGCCCGGAGGCGCCGCTCCAGCTCCCGCAGCTCCGCGGCGTCGAGCCGGTAGTGGGCGTGGCAGAACTCGCAGTCGACCTCGGCCTTCCCCTCGAGCCGCAGCAGCTCGGCCACCCCGTCGGCGCCGAGGACCGACACCGCGGCGCGCGCCCGGGCGGCGCTGCAGCCGCAGCGGTAGGAGACCTCCTGGTCGGCGAGCAGGTCGAGCGGCTCGCCCGCGAGCGCCTCGAGGAGCTCCTGGGCGGGGCGGCCGGCGGCCAGCCCGTCGCGCAGGGCGCCCTCCGCGAGGGCCGCGCGCACCGCGGCGACCGCGCCCGGATCGCCGTCCGGCAGCCGCTGCACCAGGAGGGCGACCACGTCGCCGAGGAGCTCGCCCTCCCGCGGGACCACGGCGACATCGAGCGCCGTCTCGACCTGCTCGCTCGCGGCGAACCACCGGCGGAGCGCGCCGGCGAGCCCGTCGGCGCCGAGGTCGACGGCGCTCCGGTAGATCTGGCCGTCGGCCAGCGAGCGGAGCATGGAGAGGTAGCCCGCGCCCCCGAGCGCCGCGAGCGCGCCCCGCGCCGGGTCGCCGGGGAAGTGGACCCCCGGCGCGCGGACGTAGCCGCGGACGTTCCCCTCGGGATCGGCGTCGACGAAGAGGCCGCGCAGCGGGCCGTCGCAGGCGACCTGGAGGTTCACCCGCCCCAGGTCCTTCTGGAGCGCGCCGGCGATCGCCGCCCCGGCGAGCGCCTCGGCGAAGAGCCAGCTCGCGGTCGGCGCGAGGCCGTGGAGCATGCGAGCCATCCGGGCGGTGTCGCCGATCCGGACCAGGACGGCGCGCAGCCCGCGCGAGGGGAAGAGTCCGCGGCGGAGCCGGTCGGTCATGAGGCGCGCATTCTCGTCCGGACGCCGCCGGGAGCCAAGCGGGCCCCGGGCGCCCGGCGGGCCGGGGCGGGCGCGGCGTCAGGCGAGCACGCTCCGGATGGTCTCGCGGAGCGTGTGGCGAGGGGCCCAGCCGAGCTCGCGCGCCGCCCGCGAGCCGTCGACGACGCAGAGGTAGAGGATGTGGTCGAGCTCCTCGGGGGGGAAGGAGACCAGGCCGGCCGCGAAGAGCCGCCGCAGCGCCGGGCGGAGGAGGATGTGCGGGAGCGGCACCGGCCGCCGGCCGAGCTCCCGGAGGACCGCCGAGAGCGGGACCTCCCCGGGCCCGGTCAGGTTGTAGACGCCGCGCGCGCCGGGCCGGAGCGCCAGGATGAGCGCCCGGGCGACGTCCTCCTCGTGGATCAGCTGGACCATGGGGTCGAAGCCGAGCACGGTGACCGGCCGCTCCAGCCGCAGGTAGTTCGACGGCGCGTTGCGCACCGTCGGCCCGACGATGTTGCAGGGGCGGAGGATGACCGTCTCCACCTCCGGGTGGCGCCAGACGAAGGACTGCGCCAGCATGTCGAGCTCGATGAGGTCGCGCACGTCGCTGAACCGGTCGGCGGCGCGCAGCGGCATCTCCTCGGTGAGGAAGTTCGAGTTCTCGGGGCGCGGCCCGTAGACGTTGGCGCTGGAGAGGACCACCACCTTGCGCAGGCCGTGGCGGACCGCCAGGTCCAGGATCTTCCGGGTCCCGAGGACGTTGAAGCTGTGGGCCTGGGAGAAGGGCATCCGCGGGTCGTGGACGATGCCCAGGTGGATGAGGGCGTCGAGCCGCCGGTGGCGGAAGATCTCCTCCACCCGCGCCTTGCGGACGTCGAGCGCGTGGTGCTCGATGTCCTTCGGCCGATCGGGGAACGGGCGGCGGTCGAGGCCGATCACCGGGACCTCGACGTGGAGCTGGCGCGCGACGGCCCGGCCCAGGTGGCCGGAGATCCCGGTGATCAGGACCGGGCCGCCCGGGCCGTCGCTCACCGGAAGACCCCGCGCCGCGCGGCCAGGCCCTGGTCGAGGAGCGCCTGGACCGCCGCCTGGACCTCGGCCACGCGCCGCTCGATCTCCGCCTCGTCGTCGTCGGGGGAGCCGGCGAAGCGGAGCGGCTCGCCGAAGTGGACGTGGTAGCGGGTGGGGAGGGGGAAGGGCACCAGGGTCGCGGTGATGGGGAACGCGGGGAGCCCGAGGAGGCGGGCGAGCGGCGCGATCTCGGCGATCGCGGGCGACTGCTCCTCGGCGCCGACGACGCCGATGGGGACGATCGGCGCGCCGGCCTCGAGCGCCAGCCGGAGGAAGCCGGCCGAGAAGCGCCGGAGCCGGTAGCGCTCGCGGAAGGGCTTGTTGAGGCCGCGGACCCCCTCGGGGAAGACCAGGATCGCCTCGCCGGCCGCGAGGAGGCGGCGGGCGTTCTCCGGCGTGCCGACGACCTGGCCGATCCGGGCGAAGAAGGACGAGACGAAGGGGAGGGTCGGCACCCAGCGCTCGACGAGCGCCCGCGCGAACCGGGGCGGGTCCTTCTCGACGAGGAGCCCGACCGCGATCATCGCCGCGTCGAAGGGGAGCTGCCCGGAGTGGTTGGCGACGAGGAGGACGCGGCCGTCGGCCGGGACGCGCTCGACCCCGTGGAGCTCGACCCGGAAGTAGCGCCGGTAGAGCCAGACGAAGGGGGCGACGGCGGCCAGCGCGAAGTCGATGTCGAGCCCGTAGGGATCGACGCCGTACTCGTTCCGCGGCGGGGTGAGCTTCTCGATCCGGGCGCGGCTCCCGCTCCCGGCGAGGTCGAAGGTGATCGACCGGAGCCGCTCGGCGAGGCCCGGCGATGGCTCGCGCATCGCCTCGATCTAGCACGCGCGGCGCGCGGGCGCGCCTTGAACGGCCGGTGGCAGGGAGGTAGCCTCGTCGGCCTCGCACGACGCCCGCGCGAAGCGGCGAGGCGCGGCACCCCCGCGCCGGAGGGATCACCGCACATGAGGGTCGCCTGCCCGAACTGCCGCGCCCAGTACGACGTGGACGGCCGGCGCATCCCGCCGGGCGGCGCCTCCGTCACCTGCCCCCGCTGCCAGCGCGCCTTC
>JAJYHA010000118.1 GCA_021784995.1 Myxococcales bacterium | reverse complement strand
GGCGTCGGCGGCCTGGATCATCGCCTCCCCGTCGCCGTCCGGTCCGAGGGCCGCCACGCCGAAGGAGGCGCCGAGGCCGCCACCGGCCGGCGCCCGCAGCCGCCCCGAGATCCGGGCGGAGAGGCGTCGCGCCTCGTCGGCCGAGGTGTGCGGGAGGAGGAGGATGAACTCGTCGCCGCCGCAGCGGGCGGCGAAGTCGGTCTCGCGGAGCTCCTCGCGGAGCAGATCCGCCAGGGCGCGGAGCGCGTGGTCCCCGGCGGCGTGGCCGCAGGTGTCGTTGAGCGCCTTGAGCCCGTCCACGTCGCACATCGCGCAGGCGAGGGGCAGCCGGTAGCGGCGGGCGCGGCGGACCTCCTCGGCGAGCCGCTCGTCGAGCGCCCGGCGGTTCGGGAGCGCGGTGAGGGCGTCGGTCAGCGCCTCCTCGCGCAGCGCTCGGTCGCTCGAGGCCTGGCGCATGGCCCGCGCCAGGCGGGCGCGCAGCTCGGGGCCCGAGAAGGGCTTCGCGAGGAAGTCGGCCCCCAGCTCGAGGGCGCGGACGCGCGCCGCGTCGTCCGCGGCGCCGGAGAGCAGGACCACCGGAAGCCTCGCCGTGTCGGGATCTGCCCGGAGCCGCTCCAGGGCCTCCATGCCCCCCATGACCGGCATCATCAGATCCATGAGGATCGCGTCGGGGGCGGAGGTCCGCACCACGGACAGGGCGACGGCGCCGTCGGCGGCGAGGACGACGTCGTGATCGGGCCCCAGGAGGAGCGCGATCGCCTCGCGGGCGTCCTCGTCGTCGTCGACGACGAGGACGAGGGGCCGGCCACGCCCGGCCGACTCCCGCGGCGGCTCGATCGGGTGGGACCGCGCGCCCGCGAGGGCGTTGGCGCAGAGGCGGGTGACCAGCCGCAGGGTCCGCTCGTCGTCGCCGGCGATCCGGAGCGCGCCGGCGCCGGGCGCGATCCGGATGAGCGCCACCTTCTCGACCTGCCGGATCCGCTCCGCCGTGCCCAGGTTCGCGGGGGTGGGCACGAGGCGCGTCCGCCAGCCGAGCGTCCTCTCCAGGGCGCGCGCGAGGAGGCGGGCCGCGGCCAGCGGAGCGAGCTCGGGAGCCTCGGCGAGCGCCTCGATGAAGGGGGAGCCGAATGGCTGGCCGTCCCCCGCGTTCGTTCGTACCCTCTTCCGGGTCATTCGCCTGAGCGCCATCGAGACCCGGACCATCCTTCCGAGCGTGATCTAGGTATGAGTCGGGCCTGGCGCGAGCCCCGGCCGCTCGGGCGCACCCGAACGGGACAGCCGCCGGGCGTGATCGAAGCGCGGGTGCCGGCCTATCCTTGGAGCAGGAGAAAGGGCGGTGGAATGGTCGACCCGGTCCAGATCTTCGGCAAGGACAGCTGCGGCTTCACCACGGCGGCCAGGCGGGACTACGAGTCCCGCGGCGTGCCGGTGGAGTACTTCAACGTCAAGAAGGACCCTGACGCGATGCGCAGGTTCCTCGAGCTCTCGGGCGGCGAGCGCCGCGTCCCGCTCATCGTCGAGCGGGGGCGGGTCAGCACCGGCTTCGGAGGCACCTGAGGCGTCTAGCGGCCCCGGTCGGGGCCGTCGAGGAGCGCCAGGCTGGATCGCCGGGAGGGCGGCCTCTCAGCGCTTGCGGAAGAGCTGCCTCCTGCTCCGCGCCGCGGCCGGGTCCATCTCCATCCGCGGGGGCTCGAGGCGGAACTGGTACCACTGCTCCGCGTAGAGCTTCCAGAGCTTGAGCTTCCGGCCGTTCTGGAGCGCCTGGAGGGACTCCTTGAGCTTCTCGTCCGACGGGCTCGCGGCGGCGCCGCGGCCGAGCGCCCGGATCGCCTCCTCGTGGCGACCCTCCTTCTCGAGGATGAAGGCCTGGACCGACCACGCGAGCCCCTCCTTGGGGGAGAGCCCGACCGCTTCCTCGAGGAGCGCGAGGGCCCCCGCGACGTCGCGCTTCCGGTAGCGGGCCGAGGCCAGGATCGCCCGGGAGAGCCAGTCGCGGTAGAGGGCGCGCGCGAGCCGGTTGCGCGGCAGCCCGGCCTCGAGATCCGGGATCGCGCCGTCGAGGTCGTCCGAGATGTACCGGAGCATGCCGATCGACGCGTGCAGCTGGGTCGAGACGAGGAACTGCCAGGGGCCGAGCCGCATCGCCTCCTGGAGCGCCTGGACGGCCTTCTCGATCCGGCGCGCCCCGATCTCGCGCTGGACGATCTCGTTCACCGCGTCGAGGCGCCGCCGGATCCGGTAGGCGATCCAGAAGTAGAGCGCGGCGGAGGCCACCAGCCCCGGGAAGACCGCGGCGATCCAGCCGAAGCTGGTGCCGAGGGCGATCGCGAGGGCGACGGCCGTACCGACGGCGAGGCTGAGGAGGAGGTTGTACATTCGGTGCTCCCGGCGTTCCGGTGGCGGACCATTACACGTGGGCTCGCCGCGCGGGCAAGCGAAAAGGCGCGCCGGGCAGGCGAGTGGCCCTCCCCGGGCTCGAACCGGGACGGGGGGTCGCCCCACTCGATTTTGAGTCGAGCGCGTCTACCATTCCGCCAGAGGGCCCGCCGGCGCGGGGCGGGCGCCACCCTAGCATCGTCCCGGGGGGGGCCGACAGGGGCGCCGCGACAGATCGCGCCGCTCGGGAGAATTGGTGCGCGGGCGGCGAAGGTGTATTGTGCGCGCCAATCTGGTGGCTTTTCCCATCTCGCCCACCGCGTGACGGACTCGCGGTCAACGAAGGAGCAATGACATGGCCCGCACGGAATCCTCGCTCGACGACATCGTCCTGAAGGCCATGGAGGGCGTGGTGGCGCGCGCCTCCCGCTCCATCGCCCGGGTCATCTCCCGGATGGTCGCCGAGCGGCTGGAGGCGGAGCTCCGCACCCGCGCGAGCCGCGCCGCCCCCCGGGGCCCATCCCGGACGCGGCCCCGGGTCGAGATCAGCCGGTGGGTGGCCGATCGGCGGGCGCGGCGCGTCCCGAACTTCGTCATCGAGGCGACCGGCCTCAAGACCAAGAAGGCGATCGTCGCCAAGTACGGCGACGGGGTCGTCTTCGAGAAGGGGAAGCCGGCGCCGAAGGCGCGCTAGCGCGCCGGCGGACGCCCTCGGGAGGGGCGCCCCCGGGGAGGACGGGAGGCATCGCGCGGGCGAGCGCCGCCGGGCGCCGGGCGACCCACGCCGCC
>JAJYHA010000419.1 GCA_021784995.1 Myxococcales bacterium | reverse complement strand
GTCCCCGCGCCGCGCGGAGACGGATGAGCATCTCCGAGCCGTTCATCCGGCGCCCCGTCGCCACCACGCTCCTCGCCGCGGCCCTGCTCCTCTCCGGCGCCGCCGCCTACACCCAGCTCCCGGTGGCGCCGCTCCCGAAGGTCGACTTCCCGACCCTCAGCGTGAGCGCGGGCCTGCCGGGGGCCAGCCCCGAGACGATGGCCTCCTCGGTGGCCACGCCGCTGGAGCGCCGGTTCGGGCGCATCGCCGGGATCTCCGAGATCACCTCCATCAGCTACCTCGGCACGACCGCCCTCACGCTGCAGTTCGACCTCGACCGCGACGTGGACGCCGCGGCGCGCGACGTGCAGGCGGCCATCAACGCCGCCATCGCCGACCTCCCCACCAACCTCCCCTTCCGGCCCAGCTACCGGAAGGTGAACCCGTCCGACGCGCCCATCCTCATCCTGTCGGTCACCTCCCGGACCCTGCCGCTCTCCGAGGTGTACGAGACCGCCAACGCCATCCTGGCGCAGAAGATCTCGCAGGTGGACGGGGTGGGCCAGGTCTTCGTGGGCGGTGGCCAGCAGCCCGCGGTCCGCGTCCAGCTCGACCCCACCACGCTGGCGGGCGCCGGGCTCGCGCTGGAGGACGTGCGCCGGGTGCTGGGCCAGGCCACCGTCGACCAGGCGAAGGGGGGCTTCGACGGGCCGCACCAGGCACGGCTCCTCGCGGCCAACGACCAGCTCCTCAAGGCGGCCGACTACGCGCCCATCGTGGTCACCTACCGCAACGGCGCGCCGGTGCGGCTCTCCGACGTCGCCGACGTGAAGGACGACGTGGAGAACAACCGCATCGCGGGCTGGATCGACGGCCGGCGGGCGGTGGTGATGATCATCCGGCGCCAGCCCGGCGCCAACATCATCGAGGTGATCGAGCACATCAAGGAGCTCCTGCCGCAGCTCACGCAGGCCATCTCGCCCGCCATCGACGTCCAGCTCGTCTCCGACCGGAGCCAGACCATCCGCGCGTCGGTGCGCGACGTCGAGTTCACGCTCACCCTGAGCGTGTTGCTGGTGGTGCTGGTCGTGTTCTCCTTCCTGCGCAGCGCGCGGGCCACCGTCATCCCCAGCGTGGCGGTGCCCCTCTCGCTGGTGACCACTTTCGCCGGCATGTACCTGCTCGGCTACAGCATCAACAACCTGTCGCTGATGGCGCTCACCATCTCCACCGGCTTCGTCGTCGACGACGCCATCGTGGTGACCGAGAACGTCACGCGCTTCGTCGAGGCCGGCGAGCCGCCGATGGCGGCGGCGCTCAAGGGCGCGCGGCAGATCGGCTTCACCATCGTCTCCATCACGGCCTCCCTCCTCGCGGTCTTCATCCCGCTGCTGCTCATGGGCGGGCTGGTCGGTCGCCTCTTCCGCGAGTTCGCGGTGACGCTCAGCATGGCCATCGCCGTCTCGGCCGTGGTGTCGCTCACCCTCACGCCCATGATGGCGTCGCGCCTGCTCCGGGGCCCCGACGGGCGGCCGCGCGGGCGCTTCGATCGCGCCGCGGAGCGCCTCTTCGACGGGCTGCTCGACGGGTACGGGCGGAGCCTCCGCTGGGTCCTCGATCACGCCCCCCTCATGCTGGGCCTGACCGGGCTGGCGGTGGTGGTCACGGTGGCGCTCTACGTGGTGGTGCCGAAGGGCCTCTTCCCGCAGCAGGACACGGGGCAGATCGTCGGCATCTCCGACGCGCCGCAGGACGTCTCCTTCCCGGCCATGCGCGAGCGGCAGGAGCGCGTCAACGCGGTGGTGCTGGCCCACCCCGCCGTCGAGCACATGGCCTCCTTCATCGGGGGCGGGACGATCAACAACGGCTTCGCCTTCGTCCAGCTCAAGCCGCACCGCCGCGAGACGGCCGACCAGGTGATCGACCAGCTCCGGCCGAAGCTGGCCCAGGTGCCCGGCATCCAGCTCTTCCTGCAGAACGTCCAGGACGTCCGGATGGGCGGCCGGGCGACCCGGACCCAGTACCAGTACACGCTCCAGGACGCGAACCTGGCCGAGCTGAACGAGTGGGCGCCGCGCATGCTGGAGAGCCTGGTCCGGCTGCCCCAGCTGCGGGACGTCGCCAGCGACCAGCAGACCGCGGCGCTCGAGCTCATGGTGGACGTCGACCGCGACACCGCCTCGCGGCTGGGCATCACGAGCGCCGTGGTGGACGACACGCTCTACGACGCGTTCGGCCAGCGCCAGGTCGCCACCATGTTCACCCAGCTCAACCAGTACCGGGTGGTGATGGAGGTGAAGCCGCGCTACCAGCAGTTCCCCGACGCGCTGGACGCCATCTACGTGCCCACCCCCGGCGGCGGGCAGGTGCCCCTGGCCAGCATCTCCCGGCGGAGCATCCTCCCCACCTCGCTCTCCGTGAGCCACCAGGGCCAGTTCCCGGCCGTCACGCTCTCCTTCAACCTGGCACCCGGCGTGTCGCTGAGCCAGGCCATCGAGGCGATCCACCGGGTCGAGCAGCGCATCGGGCTGCCGGCCAGCATCCACGCGGCGTTCCAGGGGACCGCGCAGGCCTTCCTGGACTCGCTCCGCAACGAGCCCTACCTCATCCTGGCGGCGCTCCTCGTGGTGTACATCGTGCTGGGCGTGCTCTACGAGAGCTACGTCCACCCCGTCACGATCCTCTCCACGCTCCCCTCGGCCGGCGTGGGCGCGCTCCTGGCGCTCATCCTGGTGAAGACCGAGTTCACGGTCATCGCCCTCATCGGCGTCATCCTGCTCATCGGCATCGTCAAGAAGAACGCCATCATGATGATCGACTTCGCCATCGAGGCGGAGCGCGAGGAGCGGCTCTCGAGCCGCGAGGCCATCTACCGCGCCTGCGTCCTCCGGTTCCGGCCCATCATGATGACCACCATGGCGGCGCTGCTCGGCGGCCTGCCGCTCGCGCTGGGGACCGGCACCGGCGCGGAGCTGCGGCGACCGCTCGGGATCACCATCGTCGGCGGCCTGCTGCTGTCGCAGCTCCTCACCCTATACACCACGCCCGTCATCTACCTCGCGCTCGACCGCTTCACGCGCCACCGGCGCCGCAGCCGCGAGGAGGTCCCCGCGCCGCCGTAGGCGGCCGTCCGGCGGGCGGCGCGGCCCCGGGCGGCGCCCGTCAGCGCTTGCGGTATGCGGTGCCCTTGAAGA
>JAJYHA010000166.1 GCA_021784995.1 Myxococcales bacterium | reverse complement strand
GCCAGGCGATGGCGATCTCCGCCTCCTCGGCGCGCTGCCGCCAGACGAGCTCCGCGGCGAGGAAGGCGCGCCAGCGCTCGGCGAGCGGCGCGCTCCGGGGGAGCGCCGCGTACTCCCCCTCGGCGCCCGCCAGATCGCCCATGGCGGCCGCGAAGTCGGCGGTGAACCGGCCGCGCTCCCGGCGGTCGCCGAGGGAGGGGTTGACCAGCCGGGAGAGGTTCCGGTCGGCGGCGTCGATCGCGTCGCTCACCTCGCCGAGCGCGAGGAGCCCCGGGATCTTCTCGACCGCGAGGTCGATCGCGATCCGCTCGGTCGACGAGGCGGCCCAGCCCGCGACGCCGCCGACGACCGCCATGGTGGCGATCGCGGCGCCGAACGCGAGTCCGAGCTTCCGCCCGGTGTTGAGCTCCTCGAACACCGCCTGGACCCTCCCGGGAGGGGCGCTTCAGCGCGCCGGCCCTGGCGAGCCCTCATTCTCGTCCAGGGCCGCCCGGGATGCACGCGCGCTTCAGGGCCGCGAAACCGGACCTCGTCGGGGGGGTTGGTTGAAATGTGACGGCGAGGGGCTTGCCTACAACGTGCGCGGATGTAGGATGTAGGGGAAGGTAGTCATCTGGTGCCAGGGGTGGCGTGGAGGAGCGGAATGACTCGGCGACAGCAGCTGCTCGAGGAGGCGGGGAGGCTGCGCAGGCTGGTCCGCGCATGCCGCGGCGACATCGCCTGGGCCTTCATCACCAGGCGAGTCCCGACCGAGGAGATCGCCCGCCGCGTCGGCGAGGTGAACGGCTGGCTCGGCCGCGCGGTCGAGCTCGAGCGCGAGGCGGCCACCCCCACCCCGCACGCGCCCATGCCGACGAACGACCTCCGGCCGGAGTGAGCCGCTCCGACCCCTCGGCGCGCGCGCACTCCGACCCACCCCGTCCCCTTTCCCTCGCCACCGCCCGGCGCTAGAGTCCGCTCCGGATGGCCGGCATCCTCTCCATCGCGCAGTCCGGGCTCCAGGTCGAGTCGCTGCGGCTCGCCGTCTCGGCGAACGACGTCGCCAACGCCCAGACCGACGGCTTCCAGCCGGCCCAGGTGATCGCGACCGCGCGCCCCGGCGGCGGCGTCGACGGGGCGGTGGCGCCGGCGTCGGATCCGGTGGCCGCGGCGCGGGCCGATCGCGCGGTCCTCGCCCCGTCCCGGACCGATCTCGCGCGCGAGGTCGTCACGCAGCTCCAGGCCGCGAACGCCTACCGCGCCAACCTGGAGAGCGCCCGGACGTCGAGCGACGTCTTCGCGACGCTCCTCTCGCTGAAGGCCTGAGCCGGCCTAGCGCCCCTCCCCCGGGATCCGCGCCAGGTCGAGCCAGGGCTCGCGGAGGCGGGACTCGAGGTCGCGCAGCGTCCGGCGCGCGTCGAGCCAGCGGCCGTCCTCGGCGTAGGTCGCCGGGTGGATCGTCGGCGCGTCGCGCAGCGTGAGGTCCGGGGCCACGTTCACGAAGGTGAAGAGGCAGGAGTTGGAGAGCGCCCGCACCGAGCGATCGCGGCTCATCCGCTCGATCGACGTCTGGACGCAGACCGCCGGCCCCTCGGCGTAGACGACGGTGCTGGAGAAGCGGAGCTTGTCGCCGATCTCGACGGGGTGGATGAAGTTCACGCGGTTGACCGCGGCGATCACCGGGCGGTGCGGCGTCACGCGGTCCGCGCAGATCGAGGCGAGCTCGTAGGCGCGGCGCATGATGTAGCCGCCGAAGATCACCTTCGACTCGTTCTCCTGCTCCGGGTAGGTCCGCTCCCAGCTCTCGATCGTCGTGGTGCCGGCGCGCACCCCGTCGAAGCCGTCCGCCTCCTGCGCCGCGTGGAGCCGGCGGAGCTCCTCGAACTCCTCCCGGGACGGCGGCGCGAGGAGGGCCGCCGTGCGCGCGCGCCAGGCCTGCTGCCGCTCCAGCGCCTTCTCGGCGCGCCGCTCCTCGAGCGCCCCCTCGGGCTCGAGCGGCGGGACCGGGATCGAGGCGGCGCCCGGGCCGTCGCCGTCGCGCGCGACCATGGTGAAGTAGCAGGAGGCGTAGTGGCGGGGCTCGGACTCGGACTCGACCCGGATCCCGATCTCCATCGACGTCCGCCCGACCCGGTTGATCCGCCCGGAGCAGACGAGATCGCGCTGGGCGTTCGAGACGTGCCGGACCAGGATCTCGTCCACCGCGGCGGTGACCGCGCGCGCCTCCGGGTGGACGCGCCGGGCGTAGTCGAGCGCCGTGTCGTGGGCCAGCCAGTCGAGCTTCTCCAGGAGGACGCCGAAGCGGAGGTTGCCGGGGAACGGCTCGTTCAGCACCAGGAAGCGGCGGCGCAGCGCCGGGTCCGAGGAGATGGGGAGATCGAGCTTGACGGTGGTGTCGGTCGGTTTCATGTCGCTCCTCGCGTCCTCCCCGGGGCTCCGGGAGGGCGCTCCGTCGAAAGGCGGACTGCAGCGGTCCTCGCAAGTTTTGCGGTGACGGCGGGTTCCGTGCACCTGATTGCGCGGCCGGACCGCCCCCGAGGTTGTGGAACGGGGCTGGATCCGCGTCAAGTGGCTGCCATCACTGCCGGCAGCCGTTCTGGTGCGCCACGTGCAAAGGCGCAGGACGTAAGATGTTTTGGACTTGCTCGCTCCACGAAGGTCGCGCTGGGCGAGCAGGGCTCCGGAGCTGGACCGGAGGCGAGAGCCGAGGGCGGACGGATCCCCGACCGCAGCGCGACCCTGGTGAACGGATGCTCCCCGCGACGCGTCGCGGGCGAGGAATGGAGACGAGACGTGGCGAACAAGATCAACGTTGACGACTGCAGCAGCTGCGGTGCCTGCGAGGCCGAGTGCCCCAGCTCCGCCATCTCCCAGGGCGACGACGCCTACGTGATCGACGCGTCGAAGTGCGACGAGTGCGCGTCGCACGGCGGCGAGCCGACCTGCATGGGCGTCTGCCCGACCGACGCCATCGTCAAGCTCTGAGCCCATCGGACGCGCGGGCGGGAGCTGCGGGCGACGCCCCGGCTCCCGCCCCGCCCCCTCCCCTCCCGTCCGCGGCGCGCCTTGGCGCGCGACCGCGCCTCGCGTACGGTGGACCGCTCATGGGCGGCTCGCCGCGCCTCGTCCTCCCCCTCCTCGCCGCCGGGCTCCTGGCCGCCAGCGCGCCGTCCGCGCCCGACGCCGGACCGCCGCCGGCCGAGGCG
>JAJYHA010000061.1 GCA_021784995.1 Myxococcales bacterium | reverse complement strand
GGAGCGCCCCCGGGATCGCCTCCGCCGTGGCGCGGTCGAGCCGGAAGCCGAGCTGCGCCGCGAAGCGCGCCGCCCGCAGCGGCCGGAGACCGTCCTCGCCGAACCGCGCCGCGGGATCTCCCACCGCGCGCAGGACCCGGCGGCGGAGGTCGGCCCGGCCGCCGAACGGATCGCGGAACTCCCCTCCCACCGGATCCCATGCCAGCGCGTTCACCGTGAAGTCGCGGCGCGCGAGGTCCTCGTCCACGTCGTCGAGGAAGGTCACCGACGACGGCCTCCGCCCGTCCCGGTAGGCGCCCTCCCCGCGGAAGGTGGTCACCTCGACCGGGCGTCCGCGCGCGAGGACCGTGACCGTCCCGTGCTCGAGACCGGTCGGGACCACCCGCGGGAAGAGCGCGATCACATGCTCGGGGCGCGCCGGCGTCGCGACGTCGAGGTCGGTGCCGCCGCGGACGCGCCGCAGGAGGACGTCGCGGACCGTGCCGCCCACCAGCCACGACCGGTGGCCGGCGGCGTCGAGCGTGCGCAGCACCTCGAGCACGGCCGCCGGGAAGCGCGCCCGCAGGAGCGCGGTGGGCGGGCGCGCCCGGGCGATGGTACGTTGGGCCACCCCGGCATCATCGGCGCGCGCCCGCGCGCGCGCAATCGAAGCGTGGAGGCCGACCTCGTGCACTCGCCGGTTCGACCAGGCCCCGTCGCCCAGCTCGCGGGCCTGCCGCGCGCGTTCTGGATGGTGAACGCGATGGAGATGGTGGAGCGGCTCGCCTACTACGGGGTCCGCGTCGTCATCCCCATCTACATCGCGCAGGCCGACGAGCTGAACGGCCTCCACTTCAGCCAGTCGCAGAAGGGCACCATCTTCATGCTCTGGGCGCTGGTCCAGGCCGGCGTCCCTGTCTTCTCCGGCGGGTTCGCCGACCGGTACGGCTACAAGCGGACCATCGCCGTGTCGATCGTCGTCAAGGCGACCGGGTACCTGCTCATGGCCACCCAGCGCTCCTTCTGGCCCTTCACCGCCGGGTGCATGACGCTCGCGCTCGGCACCGCCTTCTTCAAGCCGGGCGTGCAGGGGACCCTGGTGCGCACCCTCGACGAGCGGACCGCCTCGGTGGGCTGGGGCACCTTCTACATGGTGGTCAACGTGGGCGGCTTCCTCGGACCGCCGCTGGCGCACTTCCTCTACGGCTTCTCCTGGCCCACCGTCTTCCTGGGGTGCGCGGGGCTGGTGACCCTGAACCTCGGGATGCTGCTCACCTACCGGGAGGTGGACGCGGGCGGCGTCCGCCGGGGCGGTCCGCTGCGCGTGGCGGCCCTCACCTTCCGCAACCTGCTCCGTCCCCGGCTGCTCGTCTTCATCGTGGTGATGTCCGGCTTCTGGCTCATGTTCATGCAGCTGTACGACATGCTGCCGAACTTCATCGTCGACTGGGTGGACTCCTCGGAGATGGTGCGGGCCCTCCACCTCCCCCCCCTGTTCACCGTCGCGACGCCGCGCGGGGTGATGGTCGCGCAGGAGTGGCTCATCAACGCCGACTCCGGCCTGATCGTCCTCTGCGTCGTGCTGGTCTCCTGGCTGGCCTCGCGCCTGCGCCGCGTGCAGTCGATCTTCCTCGGGATCGTGATCGCCTCGGCCGGCCTGGTGGCGGCCGGCCTCTCGATGTCCGGGTGGCTCTGCCTCGCGGGGATCGTCCTCTTCGCCGTCGGCGAGATGCTCGCCTCGCCCAAGATGAACGAGTACCTGGGCGTGATCGCGCCCGAGGGTGAGAAGGCGCTCTACATGGGCTACGCCAACATGCCGACCGCCATCGGCTGGTCGTACGGATCGATCCTGGGCGGCCGCGTCTACGACGAGCTGGGCGACAAGGCCAACCTGGCGGCGCGGTACCTGGCGGAGCACCACGGCCTCCCGGGCGTCGCGCGGACGGGCGCGGTGGCGCGCCTCCAGGAGGTCCTCCACCTCGACGCCGGCGCGGCGACGCGGCTGCTCTGGGAGACCTATCATCCGTACCGGCTCTGGTACCCGTTCGCGGCCATCGGCCTGGCGTCGGCCCTCGGCATCTTCCTCTACGCGCGCTGGGTGCGCGACCGCTGAGCGGCGGGCTCCGGCCCGACCTCCGGCGGCGCGCGCCGGGCCGTCGCGGTCACCGCCGAGCCCGGGCCGTCAGTACTGGATCGGGACGTACCCCTCGCGGACCAGCTTCGCGATCTGGAGCGACCCGAGCGGCACCTTCTCCACGCCCGCCACCAGGGGCGCGGTCGAGAACCCCGCCATCTCGAGGGAGTTCTCGCAGGCGTAGATCTTCACGCCCTGGCGCAGCGCCTCCGCCTGATCCTCGCGCGCCCGCGGCGGGATCCCCTTCACTGCGGGCACCACCCCGGCCACGGCGCGACCGTAGACCACGATGGCCACGTCGGCCACGTCGGGGCTCTTCTTCAGCAGCACCGCGTGGCGGTAGGGCGCCATGATGCGGGCCGCGTCCTCCATCCCCGCGAACGCCACCAGGAGCATCTTGACCGGCGGATGCGCGCCGCCGCCCCCATGACCCTGGGCGACGGCCATGCCCGGCGCCGCCAGCGCGACGAGCCACGCGACGAGCAGTGTCCTCATCGATTCCTCCCGTGCTGCGCGCCCGATCACTCCGCGGGCCGCCGAAGGTCGCATACCATGCCGATCGCTCGCCGATGCGCCCGCGCCCCGCAAAGGGGAGGCGAGCGCCCGGGAGGTGGTGACGCCGCAGGCGGCGCGGTAGATGTTCCCGGGCGCGCTCCGCGCAGGCGACGGAGGGCTCCGGTCGGCGCCTGGAGGATCAGGAGGAGGACCGCCGTGGACGAGACCCCCATCTACCTCGACTTCAACGCCAGCACTCCGCTCGCCCCGGAGGTGGTCGAGGCGATGCGTCCCCACCTGACCGAGCACTTCGGGAACCCGTCCAGCCACCACTGGGCGGGAGCGCCGGCGAGGGCGGCGGTCGAGCGGGCACGGGCCCAGGTCGCGGCGCTGCTCGGCTGCGAGCTCGACGAGGTGATCTTCACCAGCGGAGGGACCGAGTCGAACAACCACGCGCTCCAGGGTGCGTTCCTCGCCAACCGGGAGCGAGGCGACCACGTCGTCGCTAGCGCGGTCGAGCACCCGGCGGTCCTCCAGCCGCTCCGGTTCCTGCAGAGGCTGGGAGCCCGGGTGACCCTCG
>JAJYHA010000323.1 GCA_021784995.1 Myxococcales bacterium | reverse complement strand
GCTCGTGGCTGGACCCGGTGACCCGCAGTGACGCTCGAGCGTTGCACCGCGCCCCCCGCACGGGTGCGGGTGCGCCGCACCAATCTCGGCCGCACCCGCTGGGTCCAGCGCCGCGCGGAGCGCGCGCCCGGGGGAGGCCCTGTCGAGCGCGTCGAGGTGCTCGGGGTCGGCCACGAGGAGCTTCTGGAGGTGCTCGAGCGCCTTCTCGTGGAGCCCGTACTTCACGTAGACGTCGGACTCGCTCAGGATCTTGGCCGCGTCCGCGGGGACCGACCCGGCCGGTGGAGACGCCGCTGCGGCCCCGGAGGGCCGCGCCGGCCTCGAGACCTCGCCGGACACGGGGTCGAGGCGCGCCGCGCGGCCCGCGGAGGACCCGCCGTCGCGGGGCGTGCCGTCGCCCCGGGCGGGCGGGCTCTCGGGACTGGCCACCGGGCCGTCGCCCGGGCCGGGGGAGCCAGCGAGCGCCGCCAGCGCGTCGGGATCGCCGGGCACGAGCTCGAGCACCCGCCGCCACGACGCGTACGCGGCCTCGACGTCGCGGGCCACACCGTGGAGCCGTCCCAGCTCGCGGTGGACCGCCGCCAGCTTGGAGACCTGCCCCAGATCCTGGAACGCCTGCCCGAGCAGGGCCAGCGTCTCGACGTCCTCGCGATTCGCGCGGTGACAGACCTGCAACCGGGAGAGCGCGCGCCGCGCCTCCCCGCGCGCCAGGAGGAGCGACGCCAGCTCGCGTCCGAGGGCGTGATCGTCGGGCACGAGCGTCGCGATCCGCTCCGCGACCTTCACGTACTCGTCGACGCGGCTCTCACGCTTGAGCTGCTCCGCGGCGCGCCGCAGGTGCTCCAGGGCGAGCTGCGGCTGGGAGAGCCGCTCGTACGTCTCTCCCAGCTTCACCGAGGAGGTGAGGTTCTCCGGGTCGAGATCCACGATCCTGCGCAGGGTCTCGACCAGCTTGCCGTCGTCTCCCGCGCGCTCCGCGGCCGCGGCCACCAGCTGCAGCTGGGACATGGCCTCCGAGACGAGCCCGAGCTGCTGGTAGAGCTGCGCCAGCCGCTCGCAGACGCGGGTCTCCTCGGGCACGGCCTTGAGGACCTGCTTGTAGACGGCGACGGACTTGAGCAGGAAGCCCTGCTGCGAGTAGGTCTCGGCCACGCGCTCGAACGTCGCGGCGGCGGCGCGCGGGTCGCCCTTCTTCTGCTGGAGCTCTCCGATCTTGAGCATCACCCGGACGTCGGCCGGATCGTGCGCCAGGATCTTCTCGTAGGCCTGGATGGCCTTCGCGACCTGGCCCTTCTGCACGAGCCGGGTCGCCTCGGCGGCGATCTTGTTCTTGTCCACGGCCATGGGCGACGGCGCTGAACGCGTTGAAAGCGTAGTGGAACCCCGAGGGTGGGTCAAGCCGCCGGAGCGGAATCCACCGCGTACTTTCGCGCACTTACGCGCGCCGGGCCGTCACGGGCGGGCGGGGGCGGCGTGCACCGGACGCTCGGCCAGGATCTGCTCGACGATGCGCGTGTCGTACTTCCCGGAGGTGAACTGGGAGCTCGCGAGCACCCGCCGCAGGAAGGGGATGTTGGTCTTGATCCCCTCGACCACGTACTCGTCCAGGGCGCGGCGCGCCCGGTCGAGCGCCACCTGGCGCGAGTCGCCCCAGCAGACGAGCTTCGCGACCAGCGAGTCGTAGTAGGGCTGCACGCGGTACTGCTCGTAGGCCATCGTGTCCACGCGCACGCCGTACCCGCCCGGCTGGTGATAGCCGGTGATGGTCCCGGGGGACGGCGCGAAGGTCACCGGGTCCTCGGCGTTGACACGGCACTCGATGGCGTGGAACCGCGGGACGACGCTCTCCTGCGTGCGGGGCATGCGATCGCCGGCCGCGAGCTTGATCTGGAGCCGCACCAGGTCGAGCCCGTAGACCTGCTCGGTCACCGGGTGCTCCACCTGGATCCGGGTGTTCATCTCCATGAAGTAGTAGCGCCCCCGCTCGTCCATGAGGAACTCGATCGTGCCCACGTTGTTGTAGGCGATCGCCCGCATGGCCCGGAGGGCCACCTCTCCCATCTCGCGCCGCAGCTCGGGCGTGACCGCCGGGCTCGGCGCCTCCTCCACGATCTTCTGGTGCCGCCGCTGCACCGAGCAGTCGCGCTCGCCGAGGTGGATGACGTTCCCGTGCTCGTCGGCGGCGATCTGCAGCTCGATGTGGCGCGGCTCCTCGACGTAGCGCTCCAGGTACATCGAGCCGTCGCCGAAGGCGGCCAGGGCCTCCGTCGACGCCTGCTCGAAGGTGCGGCGCACGTCGCTGCCTTCCCGCACGATCTTCATGCCCCGTCCCCCGCCGCCCGCGGCGGCCTTGAGGATGACGGGGAAGCCGATCTCGCGCGCGATCCCCTCGGCGGCCTCCGCGCTCTCGAGCACGCCGCGCGCGCCGGGCAGCAGCGGCAGCGCCTGGCGCTCGGCGAAGGCGCGGGCCTGCACCTTGTTCCCCATGAGCCGCAGCATCTCGGAGCGGGGCCCGATGAACCTGTAGCCGAGCTTCTCCACCACCTCGGCGAAGCCGGCGTTCTCGGAGAGGAAGCCGTACCCGGGGTGGATGGCGTCGCACCCCGTCACCTCCGCCGCCGACATGATGGCGCGGACGTTGAGGTAGCTGTCCCGGGAGGGTGGAGGCCCGACGCAGACCGCCTCGTCGGCGAACTGCACGTGCAGCGACTCGGCGTCGGCGGTGGAGTGGATGGCGACCGTCCGCAGCCCGAGCTCGCGGCAGGCGCGGATGACGCGCAGCGCGATCTCGCCGCGGTTGGCGATCAGGACCTTCTTGAACATGAGCGCCCCTCCGCGGCCGTTCAGGCCGGCTCGATCCGGAAGAGGGGCTGCCCGAACTCCACCGGCGTCGCGTTCTGGACGAGGATCTCCGCGACCGTGCCGGCCACCTCGGCCTCGATCTCGTTCATGAGCTTCATCGCCTCGACGATGCAGAGCACCTGGCCCTTCTTGACCACCGCGCCGACGTCGACGAAGGGCGGCGCGTCGGGCGACGGCGCGCGGTAGAAGGTGCCGACGAAGGGCGACGTGACCACCGCGCCCGCCTTCGCCTCCGCGGCAGGGGCGACGGGCGCCGCCGGCGCCGCGGCGGGGACCGCGAGGGCCGGCGCGACCGCCAGGGGGACGGCCGCCGGGGTGGGCGGGAG
>JAJYHA010000276.1 GCA_021784995.1 Myxococcales bacterium | reverse complement strand
CGGGACGACCGCCGAGGAGGTGCGGGCCGAGGGGACGCCGGTGGCGCTCGTGCCCCACCGGACCTTCCCCGGCAACCGGCCGACCAACCTGCTGCTCCTCGACCAGCTCACGCCGGCGGCGCTGGGCCGGCTCGTCGCGCTCTACGAGCACGAGGTCTTCACCCAGGCGACCATCTGGGGGATCGACCCCTTCGACCAGTGGGGCGTGGAGCTCGGGAAGGTCCTGGCCCAGCGGATCCTCCCGGAGCTCGAGAGCCCGGGCGACACCGACCTCCACCACGACGGCTCCACCAACTCGCTCATCCGGCGGTACCGCGCCGCCCGGGGGGCCGGGCGGGCGTGACGGCGGTGCGCCGCGGGGAGCGCCCGGCCGGCGGCCGGTTCCACCTGGCAGGACGCGAGGGATGACATGCAGATCGGGATGGTCGGGCTGGGGCGGATGGGGGCGAGCATGGCGCGGCGCCTGCTGCGGGCCGGCCACCCCTGCGTGGTCTTCGACGTCTCGCCCGCGGCGGTGGCGGCGCTCGCCGGCGACGCGGCGACCGGCGCCACCTCGCTCGAGGACCTGGTCCGGCGGCTCCAGCGGCCGCGCGCCGTCTGGATGATGGTCCCGGCCGGGGCCGTGGACGCGACGATCGCCGGCCTCCTGCCGTTCCTGGAGCGGGACGACGTCCTCGTCGACGGCGGGAACTCGCACCACGCGGACGACATCCGGCGCGCCGGCGAGCTCGCGCAGCGGGGCATCCACTACCTGGACGTCGGCACCAGCGGCGGCGTCTGGGGCTCGGACCGCGGCTACTGCCTGATGATCGGCGGCGAGGCGGCGGCGGTGCAGCGGCTCGATCCGATCTTCGCGGCGCTCGCCCCCGGGATCGGCGCGGCGCCGCCGACGCCCGGGCGGCGGGCCACCGGCGGCACGGCGGAGCGCGGCTACCTCCACTGCGGAGGGAGCGGCGGCGGCCACTTCGTGAAGATGGTCCACAACGGCGTCGAGTACGGGCTCATGGCGGCCTACGCCGAGGGGTTGAACGTCCTGCGCGGCGCGTCGATCGGGCTGCGCCGCCAGGAGGTCGACGCCGAGACCACCCCGCTCCGGGAGCCCGGGAATTACCGCTACGAGTTCGACCTCGCCGAGATCGCCGAGCTCTGGCGCCGGGGGAGCGTCGTCGGGTCCTGGCTGCTCGACCTCACCGCGGGCGCCCTGGCCGGGGACCCCGCGCTCTCCGGCTTCGCCGGCCGGGTCTCCGACTCCGGGGAGGGGCGCTGGACCCTCCACGCCGCCATCGACGAGGGCGTCCCGACGCCGGTGCTCAGCGCCGCCGTCCACGAGCGCTTCTCCTCGCGCGGCAACGCCGACTACGCGGACCGGGTGCTCTCGGCCATGCGCCACGCCTTCGGCGGCCACCTCGAGAAGAAGGGATGAGCGGCGGCCGCGCCGGCGCGCCGGGGTCCGACGGCGCGACGGACGAGCGGGCGCTCGCGCCGATCCCCGCGGCGCAGAGGCGAGCGGAGGGGACGTGAGGATCGAGGTCCTCGCTGGCGCGGACGAGGTCGCGACGCGGGCGGCGCGGTGGCTGGCCGCGGCCGCGCGCGCCGCGATCGCCGAGCGCGGCCGCTTCGTGGTCGCGGTGAGCGGCGGCCGCACCCCGTGGCAGATGCTGCGAGCGCTGGCGGAGGAGGAGCTCCCCTGGTCGGCGATCCAGCTCTTCCAGGTGGACGAGCGCGTGGCGCCGGCGGGGGACCCGGACCGGAACCTCACGCACCTGCGGGCGTGCCTCCCCGGGCCGGCCCGGCTCCCGCCCGGGAACCTCCACCCCATGCCGGTGGAGGATCCCGACCTCCCGGCGGCCGCGGCCCGCTACGGGCGCGAGCTGGCGGCCGTCGCCGGCGCGCCGCCGGTGCTCGACGTGGTCCACCTCGGGCTCGGGCCGGACGGCCACACCGCCTCCCTGGTCCCCGGCGATCCGGCGCTCGAGATCACCGGGGCGGACGTGGCCCTCACCGGGAGCTACGCCGGGCGCGCCCGGATGACGCTCACCTTCCCGGCGCTCGACCGGGCGCGCGCCGTGCTCTGGGTGGTCACCGGCGCCGGGAAGGCCGCCGCGCTCCGCCGCCTCCTGGCGGGGGATCGCGCCCTCCCGGCCGGGCGCGTGCGCGCCGCCGGCGCGCTCGTCCTGGCCGACCGCGCCGCGGCGGCCGACCTCGACCCCCTCGGTGACGGAGGCGTCCCGTGAGGTCGAGCCACGCCCTCGACGCGCGCCGCGCCGGGCAGGCCCCCCCCCTAGCGACGCCGCGCCGCGGGCGGGCTCTGGGCGGCCGCCCTCGAACCCTTGCGGCCCGCCGGCCGCCGTGCAAGCGTTCCCCCGTCCATGCACGACCCGCTCGCCCCCCTCCTCCATGACGGCGTCATCGACGAGGTCGTCGCCCGGCTGAAGAGCGGCAAGGAGGCGGACCTCTGGCTGGTCCGCCACGGCGGGGAGACCGTCGCCGCCAAGGTCTACAAGGCGCGCGAGGCGCGCTCGTTCCGCAACGACGCGGTCTACCGGGAAGGCCGCCGGGTCCGGAACACCCGGACGCAGCGCGCCATGGACCGCGGATCGCGCTTCGGCCAGGCGGCGGCCGAGGAGGCCTGGAAGTCGAAGGAGGCCGACGCGCTCCACCTCCTCCACGCCGCGGGCCTCCGGGTCCCCCGGCCGGTCCTGTTCTACGAGGGCGTCCTGCTCATGGAGCTCGTCCTCGACGGCGCCGGCCACCCGGCGCCGCGGCTGGTGGACGCCCAGATCCCGCGCGAGCGGGCCGCCGCGCTCTACGCCGATCTCCGCGCGCAGGCGATCGGGATGCTCTGCGCCGACCTCATCCACGGCGACCTCTCGCCCTACAACGTCCTGCTCGGCGCCCGGGGGCCGGTGGTGATCGACTTCCCGCAGGTGATCGGGGCGGCCCACAACGGCCAGGCCGAAAGCTTCTTCGCCCGGGATCTGGGCAACCTGCAGCGGTTCTTCGCCGCCATCGATCCGGCGCTCCAGGCCGCCGCGGGCGACCCCCACGAGATCTGGCGCGCGTACGCCCGGCGCGAGCTGACGCCGGACTTCGTTCCGAGCGGGCGGCCGCCCCCGCCGGCGAGGCCGGCCGCCTCCGCTCACCCGCACCCACACCCGCGCCCACGCCCGCACCCGCGCGCGGCGGGCGGCCAGGCCG
>JAJYHA010000155.1 GCA_021784995.1 Myxococcales bacterium | reverse complement strand
CAAACGCTCTCCCGCCGCCCGCAGATCCTCGGCGTTGGCCTGCAGCAGCCGCGCACTGGCCGGCTCCATGGCCGCGGCCATCGCCTCCAGCGCCCGGTTGCGCGCCGCATCCCCCAGGGTAGCCAGCGGGCGCGAGGCTCTTCTGGCCGCCTCCGCCACCGCGCGCCCGCCGCCAGGCGGGCGAGCCGGGTCGAGACCGCGGCGTTGCCCGGGTCGAGCGCCAGGACGCGGTCGAGCAGGCGGATCCCGTGCGCCGTCTCGCCGGCCTCGAGCGAGGCGTCGGCGCGCCGGAGCGCGGTCGCGATCAGGCGCGGGGCGAGCGTGGCCCGGCAGCCCGCCGGATCGTCGAGGAAGCCGCGCAGCTCCGCCTCGGGATCGGCCAGGCCCGCTGCGGCCAGCGCGGCGTCGAGGTCGTCCCGGAGCGCCGCCGCGCTCGGCGTGCGCCGGTCCGGGTCGTTGGCGAGCGCCCGTGCGATCGTCGCCGCGAGCTCGTCCGAGACGCGCGGCGCGATCGCGCGCGGGTCGACCAGGTCGCCCTCGATGACGCGCCGGAGCGTGGCGGTCGGGTTCGGCGCCGCGTACGGGAGGACGCCGGTGACCAGCCAGTAGAGGATGGTGCCGAGCGAGAAGACGTCGCTGCGGACGTCGGCCTCCCGCCCGGCGATGATCTCGGGCGCCATGTGGTTCGGCGAGCCGACCAGGGCCCCCGTCATCGTCATCCGCTCGTCGGAGGCCAGGATGCGCGCGATCCCGAAGTCCACCAGCTTGAGGGTCCGCGGTCCGCCCCGCTCGAGCAGGAGCACGTTCTCCGGCTTGAGGTCGCGGTGGATGACCCCGGCGGCGTGCGCGTGGACGAGCGCGTCGGCCAGCGCCCGCGCCAGCAGCGCGCCCAGCTCCGGGTACTCGAGCCGCTCCTCGTCCGCGAAGGCCTTCAGCGTCCGGCCGCGCACGAACTCGGTCACGAGGTAGCTCTCGACGGCCGCCTCGCCGGCGTAGTCGTAGATCTCGACGATGTTGGGGTGCTTGAGGCGCGCGACGGCGCGCGCCTCGCGCGAGAAGCGGGCGCGCGACTCGGCCCGGGCCGCGAGGTGCGGGTGCAGCAGCTTGACGGCCACCTCGCGGTCGAGCGCCGTGTCGCGGCCGCGGTACACGACGGCCATCCCGCCGGTGCCCACCTCCTCCAGGAGCTCGTACCGATCCACGCGGCGGATCACGCACCGCCCTCCGGTGCCTCGTCCCCGAAGCGGGCGCCGACGGCGCGCGCGGCGCGCATGGTCTCCCCGGCCGGGTCGACCCGGCGGCGCCCGGCGACCAGGGCCAGCGGCACGTCCACCACCTCGACGCCGCGCAGGGCCACGAGCCGGCTCCGCGCCCCCTCCAGCGCCAGCCGCGCGGCGGTCGTCCCGAAGCGTACGGCCAGCAGCCGGTCGGCCGCCGACGGGACGCCGCCACGCTGCAGGTGGCCGAGCGTCGTCACGCGGACCTCGACCGGCAGGCGCGCCGCGATGGCGTCGGCCGCCACCCGGCCCGCGCCGCCGAGCCGCACCTCCCCGGCGCCGGACGCGCGCGGAGAGGCCGGGGGCGCCTCGCCCCGGGGGGCCGCGCCCTCCGCCACCACCACCACGCCGTGCGTCCGCCCGCGCCGCCGGCGGAGCGCCACGGCGCGCGCCAGGCTGTCCGGCTGGTAAGGGATCTCCGGGACCAGGATGGCGTCGGCCGCGCCGGCCAGGCCCGACTCGAGGGCCAGCCAGCCCGTGGTGCGGCCCATCACCTCGAGGACCATGACGCGGTCGTGCGACTCCGCCGTGGTCTCCAGCCGGTCGATGGCCTCCGTGCAGATGGAGCGCGCCGTGTCGAACCCGATGGTGGCGTCCGTGGCCATCACGTCGCCGTCGATGGTCTTGGGGATCCCGATCACGGGCAGCCCGAGCTCGTCCAGGCGCCGGGCGATGTCGAGGGTCCCGTCGCCGCCGATGACCACGAGCGCTTCGATCCCGAGGGCGCGGGCGTTCTCGATCACCCGCCCGGAGACGTCGCGCTCGGACCCGTCCGCGTCCACCCAGCGGAAGGGATCGCCCCGGTTCGTGGTGCCGAGGATGGTGCCTCCCCGGGCCTGGATCCCGCGCACTGCCTCGTAGGTCAGCGGGCGCGTCCGTCGCTCGACGAGTCCCCCGAAGGCGTACTCGACCCCCAGCACCTCGCACCGGCGCGTCTCCTCCGCGGCCTTGACCACGGCGCGGATCGCGGCGTTGAGGCCCGGGCAGTCCCCGCCACCGGTGAGCAGGCCCAGTCGGACGCGTCTGTGAGCCAACGCGGACCTCGCGATCACGACATCGACGTCAGGGTGGAGAAGCTGCACTATGACACGGCCGCCAGATCGAGGCCACCACGGCGGGCGGCCCAGATCGGGCCCTGCACCGGCAGGCGCGGTGGCCGGGGCGGTGTCTCAGGGAGAGCCGTCTCCGAGCAGGCCCGGCGCCGCGCTCGCCGGCAGGATGCCGCCCTGGAGCATGGCGCGAAGGGTCTCGGGCATCGCCGCCACCGAGATCGGATACTCCGCTCGCCAGCCCAGCGCCGCCAGCCGCCGCGTGTCGTAGTAATGGTCGGAGGCCATCCACTGGAGCGCCTCCCGATCCACCCGGGGCGCCAGGGCCGACGAGCCGCCGGCGCGGCGCGTGAAGCGTTCCCAGGCCGCGGCGAGCCGCCGGTTCAGCGGCTCCACGAGGAGCCGGTCGGGCACGTTGCGCACCGCCCACAGCAGCGCCGCCACGAGGCGAGGCGAGTAGGGGATGACGCGCCCCGGCGTGAAGCCGAGGGCCGTCAGCGCGGCCGCCAGGTGCTCCGCCAGCGGCAGGGGCGCGTCGTCGCCGACGTTGAAGGCGCGCCCCTGCACGTCGGCGTCCTCGCGGTGCTCCGCCAGGTGGACCGCCGCCCGCGCCACGTCGCGGACGTGCACCAGGTGGGCGACCGGGCCGCGCCGCATGATGGGCACGCGCCGCCGGCCGTGGTGGAAGAGCGCCAGCAGCGAGAGCGCCCGGATGGCGCCGCCGCGCAGCGTGGGCCCGTACACGACGGTGGGCCGGAGGACGGTGAGCGGAGCGCCCTCGCGGAAGGCCCGCCACGCCGCCTGCTCGGCGCGCCAGCGGGCCCGCTCCGCCGCCGTGCGGGGCGCCTTCAGCTCGCCCTCGGCGCAGGGCAGGT
>JAJYHA010000234.1 GCA_021784995.1 Myxococcales bacterium | reverse complement strand
GAGAGGCGCTCCTCGACGTAGGCCGCCAGCACCGCGTCGAGCTCGTCGTAGGGGGGGAGGGTGTCCTGGTCGGTCTGATCCGGCTTCAGCTCCGCGGAGGGGGGCTTCGAGAAGGTGCGCTCCGGGACGAGCGCCCGGCCGGCGCGCGCGTTCGCGGCCCGCGCCACCCGGTAGACGAGCGTCTTGGGGAGGTCGCCGATCGCGGCCAGCCCGCCCGCCATGTCGCCGTAGAGCGTGCAGTAGCCCACGGCGAGCTCGCTCTTGTTCCCGGTGGAGAGGCAGAGCGAGCCCTCCTGGTTCGAGAGGGCCATCAGGATCTGCCCGCGGATGCGCGCCTGCACGTTCTGGGCGGCGAGGTCGCCGAGCGGCTGGCCCAGCGCGGCGCCCAGCGCGGCGAGGTAGGCGGCGTGCATCGGCTCGATCGGGATCTCGTCGAAGCGGATGCCCAGGTTGCGCGCCAGGGCGGCGGCGTCCTCCCGCGAGTGCGACGAGGAGTAGCGCGACGGCATCGCCACCCCGAACACGCTCGCCGGGCCGAGGGCGTCGGCGGCCAGCGCGGCGGTGAGCGCGCTGTCGATGCCTCCCGAGAGCCCGACCACCGCGCTGCGGAACCCGCACTTGCGAGCGTAGTCGCGCAGCCCCAGCACGAGCGCCCGGTACACCTCGTCGGCCTCCGGGTCCGGACCGGGGTGGGGCGGGAGCGGCGGCGAGCCCTCCAGCCGCCGCAGCACGGGCGACGACCCGTCGAGCCCGACCACGGCCACCGCCGCCTCGAAGAGCGGCGCGCGGGCGAGGACGGCGCCGTCCTCGCCCACCAGCATCGAGCCCCCGTCGAAGATCAGCGCGTCGTTGCCGCCCACCTGGTTGACGTAGGCGATCGCCGTGCCGTGCCGCGCCGCGGCGGCCCCCACCATGCGCTCGCGCAGGGCGGGCTTGCCGACGCCGTACGGTGACGCGGAGATGTTCACCACCAGCGCCGAACCCGCGGCGCGCAGCTCCGAGATGGGGTCTCGCTCGTAGCGCGGCTTGATCCAGAACCGCTTGTCGTTCCAGATGTCCTCGCACACCGACAGGCCGAGGCGGACGCCGGCGGCCGCGGCGTCCGCCGCCACCGCCCGCGGCGCGGGGAGGAAGTAGCGCGTCTCGTCGAAGACGTCGTAGGTGGGCAGCAGCGACTTGCGCCCGACGGCGGCGACGCGGCCCTCCTCGAGGAGCGCCGCGGCGTTGTACACCCCCGGCGGCGGCGCGTCGGGGGCGGCCTCCGGGAACCCGAGGACGAGGGAGAGCCCGCGCGACCACTCCGCCGGCGCGGCCAGCTCCCGGACCGTGCGCGCGGCCCGGTCGAGGAACTCCGGGAGGTCGAGGAAGTCGCGCGGTGGGTAGCCGCAGACGGCCAGCTCCGGGAAGATCACGAGCGTCGCGCCGGCCTCGCGCGCGAGGCCGGTGGCCTCACGGATCCGGGCCGCGTTGCCTGGGAAGTCGCCGACCGTGGTGTCGATCTGGGCGAGCGCGATCCTGGGGGTCGGCACGAGGAGGCGATCCTATCACCCGGTACCTGGCGCCGGACCCGCCGCCGGAACGCCGGCGCTGCGGTCGCCAGGGCGCGTCGACGGCGCCAGCGATCGGAGTGACGGAGCCATATGGCGCTGCGTGGAGCGCCATATGGACCCACGTCCGTGCACGGGTGTCCCAAAGGGGTCGAAAGTGGTGTCCTTTCGGGGTCTTTTACCATCTCGCCGAGGGGGGTTGGCAACCGGGCGGGGCGTTGTCATGGTCGGTATCGCCGGGCAGTGGCCGAGAAGGGGTGTGCTTCACGAGCGGTGCTCGACCTGCTGGCTGCCCGGGTGGACGCCCTCTCGGGGCTCATCGCGGAAGGACAGGACGATGCCTCAGATCGATGTCGAGATCCTCACGCCGTTCACGACGAAGTTCCTGGAAGGGACCACCCTGACCCCGGCGGAGCGCGCGGAGGTGCTGCGCATCGCGCAGGGGTTCGCGTGCAAGGACTCGGCGGCCGCGGCAGGCGTCTCGCCCGAGACGATCCGCGCTCGCCGGAAGAGGATCTACCGGAAGCTCGACGTCCCGGGCTCCGGCGAGCTCCTGGCCACGCTCCTCTCGCTCTCCCTGAAGATGCTCGCGAAGGGCGAGCGCATCGAGCCGCGCCCGGTCGCGCCGGCGCAGCCGCAGGCCGCGGCGACGCCCACCCCGGTCACGGTCCGGTAGCGGCGCCGCGTCGCGGCGCCGCGCCGCCCGCGAGCACCCACTCCTCGATGCGCGCCGCGACGCGCTCCGGGGTGAGGCCGAACTCCGCGGCGAGGACCTTCTCCGGCGCGCTGGCGCCGAAGCGGTCGATCCCGATCACGAGGCCGTCTCTGCCGGCGTACCGCCACCACTCCAGGCCACGCGCCGCCTCGACCACCGCCACGCGGTGCGACGGCGGCAGCACCTCGTCGCGGTAGCTGGCGGGCTGCGCCTCGAAGCAGGCGAGGCAGGGCATCGACACGAGCCGCGCCGGGATGCCCCTCGCGGCGAGCAGGATCAGCGCGGCCTGCGCCGTGCCCACCTCCGAGCCGGTCGCGACGACGGTGAGACGCGCCGCGGGCTCGTCCTGGACCACGTAGCCGCCCCGCGCCAGGTGCTCGGCGCGGAACGAGGAACCGCGCGCCACCTTGCCCACCTTCTGGCGCGTCAGCACGAGCGCCGTCGGCCCGTCGCGCCGCTCCAGGGCGTGCGCCCACGCCTCGGCGGTCTCGAGGCCGTCGGCGGGGCGGACCACGTGCAGGTTCGGGATCGCGCGCAGGCTGGTGAGCTGCTCGACGGGCTGGTGGGTCGGCCCGTCCTCGCCCAGGAAGATGGAGTCGTGCGTCCAGACGTAGATGCTCTGGAGCCGCGAGAGGGCCGCCAGGCGCACCGCCGGGCGCATGTAGTCGGCGAAGACCAGGAAGGTCCCCGAGAACGGGATGAAGAGGCCGTCGTAGGCGAGGCCGTTGGCGATGGCGCCCATGGCGTGCTCCCGCACGCCGTAGTGGACGTTGCGTCCGCGCCGCTCGGCCGCGGAGAAGGATCCGCCGCCCTTGATGTCGGTGACGTTCGACTCGGCCAGGTCCGCCGAGCCGCCCACCAGGGAGGGCACCAGCGCCGCGGCGCGCTGGATGGCGGCGCCCGACTGCTTGCGGGTGGCGTCCGCCCCGTCGGCGCCGT
>JAJYHA010000333.1 GCA_021784995.1 Myxococcales bacterium | reverse complement strand
CCGCGCCGCCATGGCCTCGAGGATCCTCCAGGGCTTCGGCGTGGCCGGCGCCGTGGCGCCCGACACCCTGATCGCCGCGTCGGACGACCTCAAGCGCTGGCTCGACGCCACCTATCCAGGCGCCACCTGGCGTCGCGAGTGGCCGGTCCGCGCCCGCCTGGCCGGTCCCCCCTCACGGCTCCTCGTCGGCGAGGTGGACCTCTACCTCGAGCTTCCCGACGGCTTCGTCCTGGTGGACCACAAGTCCTTCCCGGGCGCCGAGCGGGAGCGGGACCGGCGGCTCGTCGAGGAGTACGCGCCGCAGCTCGGCTGGTACGCGAAGGTGCTGGCGGACGCGCTCGGGAGGCCGCTGAAGGCCGCGTTCATCCACCTGCCGCTCCGAGGGGAGCTGGCGGGGGTGGCGCTCCGCTAGGCGGGGGGGGCTCTGCTCGGGACCCGCTGCGCGGGACGGAGTACACTCCGTGTTCGTGCGCGGATATCTCTCCACCACCGATCTCGACTGGTTCACCTTCCTCCGCGCGCGCCAGCCCCTGGACGAGGTGAACTTCTGGCAGCCCTCGGGGCGCGTCTTCAAGGCGATCGAGCCGGGTGAGCCGCTCCTCTTCAAGCTCAAGGCTCCCCACAACGCCATCGGCGGGTTCGGGATCTTCGCCCGGCACGAGCTCGCGGCCGTCCGGCTCGCATGGGACGCATTCGGCGATCGCAACGGCGCCTCCACCTTCGACGAGATGTGCCTCAGGGTAGAGCGCTACCGGCCGGGCCATCCCAGGGACCCCCTCCGCCGGTATCAGGTCGGCTGCATCATGCTCTCCCAGCCGGTCTTCTTCGCCGAGAAGGACTGGATCCCTCAGCCATCGAACTGGTCCCCCAACACGGTCTCGGGGGCCGGCTACTCGCTGGCCGAGGGGGAGGGGCTTCGAATCTGGAGGGAGTGCGTCGAGAGGGCCCGATCGGTCCAGCCGCGCGTGCCGGTGACCGTGGCCGCCGAGGCTGGCGATGACGGGCCCTCGGTGTTGCCCGAGGGGCCGCGGTGGGGCTCCCCGCAGGTCACCCAGCCGCGGCTCGGCCAGGGGGCGTTCCGTGTCGCGGTCACCAGCGCCTACGGACGATCCTGTGCCGTGACCGGGGAGCACTCCGTACCGGTCCTCGAGGCTGCCCACATCCGACCCTACGCGGACGACGGGCCCCACGCCGTGCCCAACGGGCTACTCCTCCGCGCCGACGTCCACCGCCTCTTCGACGGGGGGTACGTCACGGTCACGCCCGACCTGCGGTTCATGGTGAGCAGGCGGCTGAGGGACGAGTTCGAGAACGGCAAGGTCTACTACGCCAAGGACGGGGAGCGGATCGCGCTGCCAGCCAGAAGGGCCGACCATCCCGACCTCGAGCTGCTCCGCTGGCACAACGAGAACGTCTTCGAGCGGGGGCGCGCCGCGTGACCTGCCAGGGCGTCGCGATCCGGATGGTGAGGGGCATCACCCGGGAGATCGCCGCCGGCGCGGGAGCGGCCGCGTGACGATCGCCGGCTGCCCGTTCTGCGATCGGATCGCCCGGGGTGCCTTCGACGAGCAAGGCGCCAGCGCCGTGGCGGTCCCCGACGGCTACCCGCTGAGCCGAGGCCACACGCTCGTCGTCCCGAGGCGCCATCTGGCGGACCTGTTCGCGCTCGAGCCGGCCGAGCTGCAGGAGCTCGTGGAGCTCGTCGTCCGCGTGAAGGCGCGGCTCGCCGCGGCGCATCACCCGGACGGCTTCAACGTCGGGGTGAACGTCGGCGCCGCCGCCGGCCAGACGGTGGAGCACGCCCACGTCCACGTGATCCCGCGCTACGCCGGCGACCGGGAGGATCCTCGCGGCGGCGTGCGATGGGTCCTGCCGGAGCGGGCCGCCTACTGGAGCCGGGGGGCGGGCGAGTGAGCGCCGCGGCTCCCACGCCCGGAGAGGAGCTGGAGTTTCTCGGCAGGCTCCGCCTCCTGCTGGCCGACGGCGCCTTCGTCTCCACCTACAAGTTCGCCCTGCTGCGGGCCATCGCCGACGAATGCGTCGAGCGGGCGGAGACGCTCGAGGCGCTCCCGATCGGCATCGAGCGGCTCGGAGAGCGGTTCGTGGCGCTCTACTGGCGCCAGGCGAAGCCCTACGGCGTGGGCGCGGATGGCCCGACGGTGGTGCAGGGGCAGCTGCTCCAGAACACCGGCGCGCAGGCCGGCGTCCTGAAGCTCGTGGCCGAGGAGCAGCGCTCGACGCCGCTCCTCTCCGAGCTCCAGCGCGACGCGCGCGCCTGGCGCAAGCTGAAGGGGAGCGTGGCGCAGGTCGTGAAGCGCATGCCGCTCTACAAGCTCCAGACCGTGGCGGGGAAGAAGGTCGAGTTTCTCTACCCGGAGCGCCCGGCGGAGGACCACATCTCCTTGAACCCGGGGGTCGCCTGGCTCTTCCGGAAGTACCACGACCTCGCGCGCGACCTCATCGAGGTCGCCTGGATCCGGTTCATCCAGGTGCTCCCCCGAAACGCCCAGCTGCTCAGCCAGGGTCGGGAGCTGGGCGAGTTCCTGTTCGGCGCCGAGCGGAAGGCGCTCGCGCGGGTCGCCGAGGTCCTGCACGCGCACCAGGGCGGTCGCTGCTTCTACTGCGACAGGCCGATCCTGGGCGCGCCCCACGCGGATCACTTCATCCCTTGGAGCCGCTACCCGCTCGACCTCGGCCACAACTTCGTCCTGAGCGACGCGGCCTGCAACCTGGACAAGCGCACCTGGTTGCCCGCCGCGGCCCACCTGTCGAGGTGGGTCGAGAGGAACCTGATCGCAGGCCGCGCGCTCCAGGACGCCATGATGCCCGCCGGGATGGCGAGCCACCTGCCGAGGACGCTCGCCGTGGCCCAGTGGGCCTACTCCGCCGACTTCGCCAGCGGCGCGGCCACCTGGCTCGGCCGGACCAGGCGGATCGAGCCGGCCCGCCCGGAGTGCATCATGATCGTCGCCCGCGGGGCGCGGAGCGCCACCGAGGCGCCGCGCCGGCCGTAGGATCGCGCGGACTCGCAGCGGTCGGGCCGGGGCCCTTCGCTCCTGCGTCCGCCATCCATCGGCCGCGGGTGCACCGGGCGCTGGTAAAGCAGGGCGTTCACGTGAGCCGCAAGCGGATCATCCGGCTGATGCAGGAAGAGGGACTCGTTGGCCGGGCGCGCCGCCGGTTCAAGTGCACCACCGACAGC
>JAJYHA010000369.1 GCA_021784995.1 Myxococcales bacterium | reverse complement strand
GTACGGAGGGCGGTGGTGGCGGTGCGCGCGGAGGCCGGGGTGCCGGTCACGGTGAAGATCCGCGCCGGCTGGGACGAGGCGAGCCTGAACTGCGTGGAGGTGGCGCGCGCGGCCGAGGCGGGCGGCGCCGCGGCGGTCGCCCTCCACGGCCGGACCCGCGCGCAGGGCTACTCCGGCGCCGCACGCTGGGAGCTGATCCGCGTCGTGAAGGAGGCGGTGCGCGTCCCGGTGCTGGGCTCGGGCGACGTGTGGACCGCCGACGACGCGCTGCGGATGGTGCGCGAGACCCGGTGCGACGCCGTCCTGGTGGCGCGCGGCGCCTGCGGCAATCCGTGGATCTTCCGCGCCCTGCGCGCCGCCGAGCGGGGCGAACCGCGGCCCGCCGCCCCCGGGCGCGACGAGTGGGCCGCGGTGGTGCTGGGTCACGCCGCGTTGCAGGTGGAGCACCGGCGGCGCCAGGCCCCCGGCGCCGACCCGGCCGCGGCGGCGCGCCGCGCGCTGCGCGAGCTGCGAAAGCACCTGCTCTGGTACACGCGTGGCCTGCGCGGCGGCGTCCACTTCCGCCGCGAGGCGGAGGCGCTCCACACGATCGACGACGTGCGCCGCGCGCTCGACCGCAACTTCCCACCAGGCCAGCCCTTCTCCTTCGAGACGGGGACCGCGGGCCACGGGGACGACGCGGGGGCCTGACGCGAGCGCGGCGCCGTCAGGCCACGCAGAGCTGCTCGACCAGGGCGCCGTCAGGCCACGCGGAGCTGCTCGACCAGGGCGCCGGCGCCGCCGCGGCGGAACGCGTCGAGCGCGTCGTCCGCCGGGCACCGGCCCGACTCGCTCCTCGACCGAAGCGGCTCGAGCCAGAGCCGCTCGTCGTCGCCGCGGTCCCCACAGCACCGCTGCCTGCACAGGCCGCGCGCCGCCACCTCCACGAGCTCCGCCGCCACCGCGCCCAGCGCTCGCCCGTCGGGCAGGCTCGCGGCGAGCGCCACCCTGCCCGCCGCCCGTACGAGCGCCCGCCGCTCGTCCACCGTCAGCCCCTCGAAGAGCGCCAGCGCCTCCGTCCGCGCCTCGCGATCGTAGAGGATGCCCTTCCAGAAGGCGGCCAGCGCCTTGGTCATCCCTCCGTCGCACGCATCGGCGCCACGGACCTCGACCACGCCCTTCACGCGGACCTCCGGGAAGAGCGTCGTCAGGTGGTCCTCCCAGTGGGCCAGCGTGGCGCGCACGTCCTGGAAACCCTCCCGCAGGAAGGCGCGGAAGGTGCGTCCCCCGCTCTCGAGGTAGCGCCCGCCGTGCCTCACGAAGACCATCGGAACGTCCAGGGCCCACTCCACGTAGCGCCGGTAGGCGTCCGCCTCGAAGCCGGCGTCGAAGGCGAAGGGGAGGAGCCCGCTCCGCGCCGGGTCGACCTCCTCCCAGACCGCCGTGCGGAAGCTCTTCCACCCGCTGGGCCGGCCGTCCACGATGGGCGAGTTGGCGAACAGGGCCACCACGGCGGGTTGCACCGCCAGGGCCGCGCGGAGCTTCTCCGCCATGTCGCGCTCCGAGCCGAAGTCGAAGGAGGCCTGCTCGGAGGCGGTCATCGCCATCATGTCCTCGGCGCGCTGGCCGCGGGCGGCCAGGAAGGGCCGCATCACCACGTAGCGCGACTTGGGCATCCACTGCGCCGTGGCTGGGGTCCCCCAGGGCCGGTAGCCGGTGGCGAGGAGCTCGATGCCCAGCTCGCGGGTGAGCGCGCGACACTTCTGGAGGTGCCGGTCCAGCTCCGCCGCGATGACGTGCACGTCGGGAAAGGGCCGGCCCGACAGCTCCACCTGCCCGCCCGGCTCGATCGAGACCGTGAGCCCGTTCTTCTGGGCGGCGATGACGTGTCCGCCCTCCTCGTACGGCGTGTAGCCGTAGCGTCCGAACCCACGCAGCAGCGCGCCGATGCCCTGCGGGCCGTCGTAGGGCACCGGGTCGAGCGTCCCCGCGATCAGCGGAACCTTCTCGTGCTCGAGCCCGACCTTCCACTCCGAGGGGGGGCGCTCGCGGGCCCGGAACCACCCCACGAGGTCGCCCACGCCGCGCACCGGGGCGCTGTCGGTCTGGTGCGCGTCGAGTGACATGGGCGCCGTTCTAGCTCCGGCCGGGGCACGGCGCCACGACGATCGCCATCAGCCGGTGGCGGGCGGGACCTCGAAGACCACCAGGCCGTCGCCGCTGAAGGCACGCGGCAGCCGGAGGGCGCGCGCCGCGCCCAGGGTCTCCTCGTCCACGATGACGAACCGCACGTTCATCTGCTGGAGCCTGCGCACGGCCTCCTGGCGCTGGGCCGCACCCCCGGGCGTGCCTCCCGCGACGGAGCGATCGCGCAGGGCGTCCACGAGCGCGCTGCCGGTGGAGGGCGCGGCGGCTTGGCCCGCCTCCGCGCCCCCGGCGCCGAGCTGGGGGTGGCGGTGGAGCACCTGGTTCCAGAGCTGCCGCTCCGGCCGCGTCGCGTCGAGCACGGCCCACCGCTCCCCGTCGCGCGCGAGGTCGCGCAGGAACCGCGGCGCCGGCCAGCGTGAGGTGGGGGGCGCGTGCGGCCAGATCTCCACGAGCGCCAGGACGGTCAGGGCCACGGCCGCGGCGGCGCCGCGCCGGTGCGAACGCGCGAGGTGCGCCAGGCCCGCTCCGCCGGCGACCGACAGGCCGAACGCGACCAGCCACGCGAACCGCGACGGCTCCACCGCGCCGGGTGGGATCCCGAGCGCCGCCTCGATCCACCCCAGCGGCAACACGGCGTGGCGCAGTTCCATCCCTGCGACGCGCAACCGCGGCCCGAGGGCCAGGAGCGCGCCGACCGCCGCCATCGCGAGCCAGGGACGCGCGGCGCGGGCGCGGACCGCCGCGTAGCCCGCGAGGGCCATCACCACCCAGCCGGCATAGGTAGGGCTGGCCGAGGGCGTGGACCAGCGGCCCGGGGCGACGGTCGCCCACGCGCTCCCGGCCCCGGGCAGCAGGAACGAGAGCAGGTCGGCGCCCGCGCCGCGCCCCACGGCAGCGCCCCCGGCGGGGAGCGCGAACGAGCGGGCGTACGCCCACCCGGCCAGGACCGTCGCCGTCGCCAGCAGCAGCGCCGCCCGCCGCGCGAAGGCCGCCGACAGGATCGTCGCGCGCTCGGTCCGCCTCCAGGCCACGAGGAGGACCAGCGTGCCGACCGCGCAGGAGGCGAGGTGGTGCGGCGCCGTCAGCG
>JAJYHA010000494.1 GCA_021784995.1 Myxococcales bacterium | reverse complement strand
GAGATGGGGAGGTAGGTGGGCAGGAGGGTGGGCTTGCCGTCCCGGAACCACCCGACGAGCGCGCCCAGGCCCAGCGCCGCGAAGAGCCCGCGCGCCTTGTCGCGCGCCTCGGCGCCCGCGCCGTGCAGCGAGCGGAGCGTCTCGGCGGCGGCGATGCCGGACGGGAAGGGGAGCTGCTCGACGTTCACCATGCTGCGCTTCATGGGGATGGCCAGGAAGACGCCGAGGGCCGCGAGCGCGCAGACCAGCGTCGCCACCGTCCAGAACGGCAGGTGATGGCCGGTGATCATGAGGTAGGCGGGGAAGGCCGAGACGAGCGTGGCGCCGGTCGAGTACCCCGCCGCCGACGCGGTGGACTGCATGCAGTTGTTCTCCAGCAGGGAGACGCGGCCTCGCGCGCGGTCGAACAGCCCCAGCACGCGCCCCGGCCCCCGGTCGGCGCGCGGGGGGAACAGGCGCTCGAAGACGCGGAAGAGCGTGAAGGAGACGATGCAGGCCGTGATCGCGACCCCCAGCCCCCATCCGGCGCGGAGCCCGACGTACAGGTTGGAGAACGCCATCACGCAGCCGAGGAGCGACCCCATGACCACGGCGCGGACCGTGAGCTGCGGCTGGTCGTCCCCCGCGTAGACGTGCTGGTACCAGTCGCGCTCGATCTCGTCGGCCGAGCGGCGCGAGGCGTCTCGGGAGCCGTTCGCCTCCGTGCGGCCAGCCATGCGCGCCCTCCGGGTGGCGCACTGTAACATTTCGCCGCGCCGGCTCCGCGGGGCGGCTATGCTCCGCCGCGTGCAACGGCATCCTCGCGAGCGGAGACGGCGGTCGCGCCGGCGGATCGTCCTGGCGGCGCTCGCCGCCGGGTCGCTGTCCGCCTGCGGCCAGGACATCTACGCCCCGCCCATCCTGGGCGGCGACTGCTGCGTCTCCGGCGTCTACTACACCTGCCCCACCGCCACTGGTCAGGGCCTCTGCCTCGCCCAGCCGCCCAACACGTCGGGCTGCACCCTGCAGGTCGACCAGGCCTGCCCGGCCGGCAGCCCCTGACGGCGCCGCCGGGGATCAGTGCCCGGCCGGCGCCGCGCCGCGCCGCACCCGGTGCGTGAGGAAGACGAGCGGCACCATGGCCGCGGTGAAGCACCCCAGGAGGAAGAACGCGTCGAGGTAGGCGAGCGTCTGCGCCTGCTGCAGGAGCTGCCGGTAGACCGCCCCGTACGCGCGCCGCGCGGCCTCCGCCGAGGAGCTGCCGGCGCGCTCCAGCGCCTGCGCGAACCCCGCCAGGCGGCGGGCGAGCGCCGGGTTGCCGGGATCGAGGCCGGCCGTGAGCGTGGCCTGGTGGAACTGCGACCGGCGGGCGATGAGCGTGGTGACCAGCGCGATCCCGATGTCGCCCCCCATGTTGCGCGACAGGTTCACGATCCCCGAGACCGCGTTGTTCTTGCCCACCGGGACGTCCGAGTAGACGACGGTGTTGATGGGCACGAACAGGAAGGCGAACCCCACCGACTGGAAGACGCGCAGCCAGACGGCGGTCGAGAAGTCGATGCCGGGGTAGATCGTGCGCGCCATGTGGAAGAGCGCCAGGGAGAGGACGACGAAGCCGAAGGCGATGAGCCAGCGGGGGTCGTACCGCGACACGAGCCGGCCCACCAGCGGCAGGAGCAACAGCACCGTCAGCCCGCCGGGCGAGAGCGCCATCCCGGCGTCCTGGGCGCTGTACCCCATCCACACCTGGAGGTACTGCGGCAGCAGCACCGTGCTCCCGAACAGCGCCACCCCCAGGACCAGCATCATCACGTTGGCGGAGGCGAAGCTCCGGTTGGCGAAGAGCCGCACCTCCACCACCGGGTGCTCCTGCCGCCACTCCCAGACGACGAAGGCCACCAGCGCGATGGCGGAGACGAGGACGAACGCGGTCACGCTGCGCGAGGCGAACCAGTCCTCCTCCTGGCCCTTGTCGAGCACGTACTCCAGGGTGCCCAGGCCGAGGGCGACGAGCCCGAAGCCCACGTAGTCGATGGGGCCGGCGCGCTTGCGCGCCGCCACCAGGTGCGGCGGGTCGGAGAGGATCTGGCCGGAGAGGAAGAGCGAGAGGAGGCCCACCGGCACGTTGATGAAGAAGACCCAGCGCCAGTTGAAGTGGTCCGTGATGTAACCGCCCAGCGTGGGGCCGATGGCGGGCGCGAGCACCACCGCCATCCCGTACACGGCGAAGGCCATGCCGCGCCGCCGGGGAGGGAAGGTGTCGGCGAGGATGGCCTGCTCGCTGGGGCCGAGGCCGCCGCCGCCCAGCCCTTGCAGCACGCGGCAGAGGACCAGCGTGGCGAGGTTGGGCGCCATCCCGCACAGGAAGGAGCTGCAGGTGAAGAGGGCGACGCAGGTCATGTAGAAGCGCTTGCGCCCGAAGCGGGTGGCGAACCAGCCGCTCAACGGCAGCACGATCGCGTTCGACACCAGGTAGGAGGTGAGGACCCACGTGCTCTCGTCCTGGCTGACGGAGAGGCTCCCGGCGATGTGCGGCAGCGAGACGTTGGCGATGCTCGTGTCGAGCACCTCCATGAAGGTGGCCATGGTGACGACCAGCGCCACCACCCACGGGTTGTGGCCACCCGTGTAGCCGTGCTCCTCCTGCGCCGCGCTCACCGGGTCTTCACCTGGGGCTCGACCGACATGCCGGGCCGGAGGCGATCGAGCTCGGGCTGGCCGGCGTCGATCCCGATCCGCACCGGGATGCGCTGCACGACCTTGACGTAGTTCCCCGTCGCGTTCTCGGGCGGGAGCAGGCTGTAGCGCGAGCCGGTCGCGCCCGCGAAGCTCTCCACCCGGCCGCGGTAGTCGCGGTCGAGCGCGTCGACGTGGATGGTGGCCGGCGCGCCCACCCGCATCCGGCGGACCTGCGTCTCGCGGAAGTTGGCCGTGATCCACAGCTCGCCCGTCTGCGTCAGCGCGAGGAGCTGCTGCCCCGGCTGGACCCGGTCGCCCACGTTGACCGTCTTGCGCCCCACGATCCCGTCGGCGGGCGCGCGCACGCGCGCGTAGCCGAGATTCAGCTCCGCCTGCCGGAGCTGCGCCTGCGCCAGGGCCAGGTTGGCCTGGCGGGCCCGGACCGAGGCCTCGCGCGTGACGAGCTGGCGGGGCGCGTTCTGCCGCGCCTCGCGCTGCCGCGCCAGCGCGTTCTCGAGCCGCGCGCCGCGCGCGTCGCGCCGCTTCTGGGTGGCGGCCAC
>JAJYHA010000293.1 GCA_021784995.1 Myxococcales bacterium | reverse complement strand
GCCGGTGCGATCGTCGCCATCGTCGGCGCCAACGGCAGCGGGAAGTCCACCATCCTGCGCGCGATCGCCGGCCTGAACCCCGTGGACTCGGGCGAGATCCTGCTCGAGGGGCGGCCCATCCAGCGGATGCCCGCGCACCGCAGGGTGGGGCTGGGCATGGCGCTGGTGCCGGAGGGGCGCCACGTCTTCGCCCGCCAGACGGTCCAGCGGAACCTGGAGCTGGGCGCCTACACGCGCCGCGACCGGGCCGAGGTCGCGGCCTCGCTGGAGATGGTCTACCGCGCCTTCCCCGTGCTGGCCCAGCGGCGGGCGCAGACCGCCGGCACGCTCTCCGGCGGCGAGCAGCAGATGCTGGCCATCGGGCGCGGGCTGATGTCGCGCCCGAGGCTGCTCCTGCTCGACGAGCCCTCCTGGGGCATCGCCCCCAGGCTGGTGAGCGCCATCTTCGAGACCATCGCCGAGATCCACCGGAGCGGCGTCTCGATCCTGCTCGTGGAGCAGAACGTGCGGCGCGCGCTCTCGCTGGCCGATCGCGCCTACGTGCTGCAGACGGGGCGCGTGGTGCTCTCCGGCACCGGCGCCGAGCTCATGGCGAGCGACCTGGTGAGGCGCGCCTACCTGGCGCTATAGAGGACGACGGACGGCGCGGCGGGCCCGGTCGCGGGCGCGGGCGCCGGCCACGAGGGACCCGATGACCGACCCGACCCGCTGGACGCCCGCCGACGTTCGCGCCGCCTGCCGCCAGGGAGCGTGGGACCGCCCCACCGCCGGCCTGGCGCCGGGTTCGGTGCAGGCGAACCTGATGGTGGTCCCGCGCGACGCCGCCTTCGACTTCCTCCTCTTCTGCCAGCGGAACCCCAAGCCCTGCCCCGTCGTCGAGGTGGTGGAGGCGGGCCAGGTCGAGCCGCGCTGCGCGCCCGGCGCCGATCTGCGGCGCGACCTGCCGCGCTACCGCGTCTACCGCGACGGCCGGCTGGCCGAGGAGGTGGCCGACGTCACCCCGCTCTGGCGCGACGACCTGGTCTCCTTCCTCCTCGGCTGCAGCTTCTCCTTCGAGGAGGCGCTGGCCGAGGTGGGCGTGCCGCTCCGGCACGTGGAGATGGGGCGCAACGTCCCCATGTACCGCACCACCCGCCCCTGCGCGCCGGCCGGGCGCTTCTCGGGGCCGCTGGTGGTCAGCATGCGGCCCATCCCCGCCGCCCAGGTGCCGCTCGCGGTCCAGGTGACGGGCCTCTACGAGCGGGTGCACGGCGCGCCGGTGCACGTGGGCGCGCCCGAGGCGCTCGGCATCCGCGACCTGGCCCGCCCCGACTACGGCGATCCGGTGGAACTCCGCCCCGGCGAGATCCCGGTCTTCTGGGGCTGCGGCGTGACCCCCCAGTCGGTCGCGCTGGCGAGCCGGCTCCCCTTCTGCATCACCCACGCACCGGGGCACATGTTCGTGAGCGACCTCCGCAACGTGGACCTGCGGTGACGGTTGACCTATAACCGCCCGCCATGTCCAAGGAACACACGAGCCAGCTCCTGCTCGACTTCGGCCCCGACGGGCGGACGCTCCTGCCGGTGGTCACCCAGGACGCGCGCACGAAGGACGTCCTCATCCTGGCCTTCGTGAACCGCGAGGCCTTCGAGGAGACGCGCCGCAGCGGGTACGCCACCTACTGGAGCCGCAGCCGGAGCGAGCTGTGGAAGAAGGGGCTCACCTCGGGCGACATGCTCAAGGTGGAGGAGATCCGGATCAACTGCGAGCAGAACTCGCTCGTCTACCTGGTCACGCCCCAGGGCAAGGGCGCCTGCCACGCGAAGCGGCCCGACGGCCTCCCCTACCCCTCCTGCTACTACCGGCGCATCGAGCCCGACGGATCGCTCGCCCCCGTCGCTCCGGCCGGCCACTGACCGCGCGGCGCGCGCCGCCGAGGCGCCCGCCGCCCCGAGGAGCACCCCCATGGACTCCACCACCCAGCTCAAGATCGGCATGCCCGCCGGCTCGCTCGCCAACGCGCAGCGCGGCGGCAACCTCATCGACCTCCTCGCCGCCGCCGGCTTCCGGACCTCCGGCTACGACAGGGGCGGGCCCACCCGCTTCACCGGCATCGACGTGCTCTTCGGGTGGGACGGGCGACCCCAGGAGTTCGGCGCCCAGCTCGAGATCGGCGAGCTGGACGTGGCCATCGCGGGCGACGACTGGATCCGCGAGCGGGTGCTGGAGATGAAGCTCGAGTACGGCGTGGACGTCCGGCTCGAGCGGGTGATGACCCTCAACCGCGGCGAGGTGCAGCTGGTCGGGATCGCGGCCGCCTCCGGCTTCGCCTCCACGGGCGACTTCCTGCGCGACCTCGCCGGCCGCAAGGCGCGGCTGCTCGTCGCCTCGGAGATGCCCTACCTGGCGCTCGACTGGATCCAGCGCGCCCTGGCCGGCGTCGGGCTGGCCGGGCGCTTCGGCGCCTTCTCGGTGCAGAAGTACAAGACCCCGCCCCGGATCGAGGAGGGGATCGTGGTCTACGAGTCGTGGGGCAAGACCGAGTCGAAGGTGAAGCACGGGGCGGTGGACATCGGGCTCGAGATCTCCCAGACCGGCGGCGCCATCAAGAGCTACGGCCTCTCGATCCTCGAGACCGTGATGCGCTCGCAGACCAGCATCTACGTGAACCCGGCCGTCGCGCTGGAGCCCGCCAAGCGCGAGCTGCTCGACATGTTCCTGCTCAACCTCCACGGCGCCACCAACGCCGAGGACAAGGTGATGCTGCTCTTCAACGTGCCGAACGCCGCCGCGCCCGAGGTGGAGCGTTACCTGGCGAGCCACAACCTCTTCGGCGACGAGCCGACCGCCAACCGGGGGCGCGAGTACACCGAGTACAACATCCAGGTGGACGCCAACGACGCCGCGCGGCCCATCGCCATGGTGCGCTACGAGCTGGCCCGGCTCGGGGCGCGCAGCATCAACACCCTCCCCATCACCTCGGCCATCCCGGGCATCCGCGTCCTCCGGCGCTGAGGCCGCGCCGCCCGGGACCGCGCGCGGGCGCGCGCACGCGGCGGGCGCCGCGGCGCCGGCCGGAGCCGGGGCGCGGGCGCGATCAGCTCGGCCGCACGCCCTCGACGAGGAAGAGCACGCTGTAGGTGAGGACGTCGGGATCCTGCAGCATCGCCAGGTACTCACGGGCGAAGGCGTCGTACGCCGCCTCCCCGCCGAGCGCCCGCGCGCCGATGGGACGCAGCGTGTCGAG
>JAJYHA010000455.1 GCA_021784995.1 Myxococcales bacterium | reverse complement strand
CCCGGACGCGAGCCGGGGCCGCCCCCGGCGAACCGGAGCGCGGCCCCTCGGCCCCGCGGCGGCGCCCCGCGGCTAGAGCAGCCCGGGCTTGCCCGCCCGCCAGCGCTCCAGCTCGGTGGTGAGCAGCGCGACGTGCTCGCGCTCCTCGGCCGCCAGCTCCCGGTAGAGCTGCTGCTCCGGGGTGCCCGTCCCGACCGCGGCGCCGCGCTCGGCGAAGAACTTCACCGCGCGCTCCTCGAAGGCGATCGCGATCCGGAAGAGGTTCGCGGGGTCCTCGGGCCGGCTGGCGATGCCCGCGTAGATCGCGGCCCGGTCGATCTGCAGGTCGCCGCCGGCCGGGATCTCGACGTGGTACCGGCGGGAGAGGGTCGCCATGTGCTCCCGCTCCATGCCGGCGAAGCGACCGAAGAGGTCCTTGAGGACGGGATCGCGCGCGTCGGCGGCGGCGCGGCCGTAGAAGGCCATCCCCCCGAGCTCGATCTCGAACGCCATCCGGATCGCCTCGAGCGTGCCGGCGTCGGCGGCGCGCGTGGGGTCGGCGACCGCCAGCTTCCCGCCGCAGGCGGGGCACATCCCGTAGGGGAAGGCGAAGCCCTCGCTCACCTTGCCGCAGTCCTGGCACTTCCAGGAGAGCTGGGCGGTGGCGCAGCAGATGTACTCCTCGTCCCCCTCGATCGGCCGGTGGCACTTGGCGCAGAGGTGGCCGCCGGCGGCCACCGGGAGGGCGGTCTCCGGGCCGGTGGCGACGGCGCCGCTCGCCCCGGGGAGCGGGGTGGGCGGGACGAAGGCCTTCATGTCCTCCTCGGTGATGGGCCACCGGGTCTTGCCCGACTGCAGGTAGGCCCCGATCGACCGGGCGGCGCGCCGCCCGGCCCCCATCGCCAGGATGACGGTGGCGCCGCCGGTGACGATGTCCCCGCCGGCGAAGACGCCCTTCAGGTTGGTGGCCTGGGTCTTCCCGTCGTCGGCGACGATGTTGCCCCACTTGTTCAGGCCGATCCCCGGGGTCGACTGGGTCACGATGGGGTTCGCCTTGGTGCCGAGCGCGTAGATGACCGTGTCGCACTCGAGGTCCTTGAACTTCCCGGTCGGGTTGGGCTTGCGCCGCCCCTTCTCGTCCGGCTCGCCGAGGACCATCTCCTCGACCTTCATGCCGCGCACGCTCCCCTCGGCGTCGGTGTAGATCTCCACCGGCGCGTGGAGGAAGAAGAACTCGATCCCCTCCTCCTTGGCGTGGCGCAGCTCCTCGATGCGCGCCGGGGCCTCGGCCTCGCTGCGGCGGTAGACGCAGCGGACCGTCTCCACCCCGAGCCGCTTGGCCACCCGCAGGCAGTCCATGGCGGTGTTGCCGGCGCCGATGACCACCGCGCTCTTGCCGATGGAGACCGGGGTGTCCTGGTAGGGGAACTTGTCCCCGCCCATGAGGTTCACCCGGGTGAGGAACTCGTTCGCCGAGTAGACCTGGCCGGCGAACTCGCCGGGGATGCCCAGGAACGCCGGCGCCCCCGCGCCGACGCCGAGGAAGACCGCGTCGTAGCCCTTCTCGCCGAGGAGCTGCGGGACGGTGAAGGTCTTGCCGATGACCTTGTTGGTCTCGATCTTCACCCCCAGGTCGAGGAGCCGCTGCACCTCGCGGTCGATGATGTCCCGCGGGAGGCGGAAGGAGGGGATGCCGTAGCGGAGGACGCCGCCCACGACGTGGAGCGCCTCGTAGACGGTGACGTCGCAGCCGAACTTGACGAGGTCGGCGGCGGCGGCGAGCCCGGCGGGGCCGGAGCCGCAGACCGCCACCCGCCCGAGCTTCTGCCCGGCGGCGAAGCGCGGCGGGACGACCGGCTTCGGGTGCGCGTGGTCGCCGACGAAGCGCTCGAGCCGGCCGATGCCGACCGACTCGACCTTCTTGGCGATGATGCACTGCGCCTCGCACTGCGTCTCCTGCGGGCAGACGCGGCCGCAGACCGACGGGAAGATCGACGCCTCGTTGATCACCTCGAGGGCGCCGTCGACGTCGCGGACCACCAGGTGGCGGATGAAGCGCGGGATGTCGATCTGGACCGGGCAGCCGGCGATGCAGGTCGGCTTCGAGCACTGGATGCAGCGCTCCGCCTCGCCGAGGGCGTCCTCGAGCGAGTAGCCGAGGTTGACCTCCTTGAAGTTGCGCGCGCGCTCGACGTGATCCCGCTCGGGCATCTTCGTCTGGTGCGGCGGGAGCTCCTTGATCTTCCGGTAGTTGCGCTTCTCCTCCTCGAAGAGCTGCTTCTCGAGGTTGCAGACGTGCGCGTAGTCCTCGGTCGCCCGGGCCTCCTGGGCCTTGAAGCGCCGCTGGCGCGCGATCAGCTCCTTGAAGTCGACCTGGTGGCCGTCGAAGTCCGGGCCGTCCACGCAGGCGAACTTCACGTCCTTGCCGACGGTGACGCGGCAGGAGCCGCACATGCCGGTCCCGTCCACCATGATCGCGTTGAGCGAGACCATCGTCTTCACGCCGAACGGGCGCGTGGTCTCCACGCAGGCGTTCATCATCGGGAGGGGCCCGATGGCGACCACCAGGTCCGGGCGATCCTTCTCGCAGATCTCCTTGAGCGCCTGGGTCACGAAGCCCGGCTTCCCGTAGGAGCCGTCGTCGGTGCAGACCACCAGGTCGTCGCAGTGGCGCCGGAACTTCTCCTCCCAGAAGACGAGCCCCTTGTTCCGGAAGCCGATGACGCCGGTCACCCGGTTCCCCGCCTCCTTGAAGCCGCGGAGCTGCGGGTAGACCGGGGCGACGCCGAGACCGCCGCCGACCAGGACCACGTGGCCGATCTTGCCGATGTGCTGCGGCAGGCCGAGCGGCCCGACGAAGTCCTCGAACCGGTCGCCCTGCCGGTAGTCGTCCATCATCTGGCGCGTCGTCTTGCCGAGCGCCTGGATGACCATGGTGATGGTCCCCTTCTCCCGGTCGAAGTCGGCGACCGTGAGCGGGATCCGCTCGGCGCCGTTCCCGAGCCGCAGCATGACGAAGTGGCCTGGCTCCGCCACCCGGGCGACGTCGGGGGCCTCGACTTCCCAGAGGAACGTCGTGTCGGAAAACGCCTCGCGGCGGACGATCGTATACATCGGGGAGTGAACCCTCCGTTGGGGGGATGGGGGGAGCTGGAGTCCGGGGGGGAGTACCAATCCTCGGGGCGTGGAGTCAAGGGCGCGACGCCGCTGGAATTGACCAGTGCGGTCGATAATTTAGAGGGCACCGATCGC
>JAJYHA010000464.1 GCA_021784995.1 Myxococcales bacterium | reverse complement strand
GTGGACGTCTACGGCGTCGGCCTCCTGCTCATCGGCGAGGGCTCCATCGGGAAGTCCGAAAGCGCCCTGGACCTCATCGTCCGGGGCCACCGGCTGGTGAGCGACGACGTGGTGGAGATCCGCCGCCGCGGGGAGATCCTCAACGGGACCGCCCCCGAGCTGCTCCGGTACCACATGGAGATCCGCGGCCTCGGCATCATCAACATCAAGGACCTCTTCGGCGTGGTGGCCACGCGGGCCCAGAAGGACGTGGACCTGGTCGTGGAGTTGGAGCACTGGAAGCAGGACGGCCGGTACGACCGGCTGGGGCTGGACGAGCAGACCATCTCCATCCTCGGCGTCCCCGTCCCCTACCTGCTCATGCCCGTGGCGCTGGGGCGCAACATCACCATCCTCCTGGAGGTGGCGGTCCGCAACCTGATGCTGAAGCGCAAGGGCATCTTCACCGCCCGCACCTTCGCGCAGAAGCTCCAGGAGGCCCTGGAGGCGGATCCCGATGAGCCATAGGACGCTGTTCATCGTCACGGGGATGTCGGGCGCGGGCAAGAGCCAGGTCATCCACAACCTCGAAGACACGGGCTTCTACTGCGTGGACAACCTGCCCCTGGACCTGATCCCCAAGTTCCTCGAACTCCTAGAGGGCGCGGTGGGCGAGCTCGGCGAGTTCGCCGCGCTGGGGCTGGACCTCCGAGAAGAGAAGCTGGACGAGCGCTTCCCGGCCCCGCCGCTCCTCCCGGAGGACGCCGACGGGCGCGCGCGCGTGCGCGCCCTGGTCGAGCACGTGAACTCGGGCATCCAGCCCTTCCAGAACGCCTCCCCGCTGCGCTGGTTGCGCGAGCGCGGCCCCGGGCTCGACGAGGCATGGGCGCGGGAGTGGCTCACGCGCGGGATGGCGGGCCTGGAGGGCGCGGTGCGGGAGGGGGCCGGGCGCTTCTCGCACGGGGACGCGCTGACGCTGGCCGATCTCTTCCTCGTGCCGCAACTCCACGGGGCGCGCCGCTTCGGCGTCGTCCTCGACGGCTGCCCCACCTTGCTGAGGGTCGAGGCCGCCTGCCGCGACCTGGACGCGTTCCGGCGCGCCGAGCCCGGGGCGCAGCCCGACGCGCCGCCCGGCGAGAGGAGCGCGTGAGGTGCCCACCCTCCCCTCGCTCGGGATCGTGCGGCTCGAGGCCCTGCACAGCTACGTGCACGACCTGGAGCGGAGCCGGCGCCTCCTCACCGGGCGGCTCGACTTCGCCGAGACCGCCGGATCCGGGCCGGAGCTGGAGCGCGCCGGCCGCCAGCGATCGGCCCTGTTCGAGGCGGGCGGCGTGCGGGTCGTCTGTTCCCAGCCGCTGGGCGAGGGCGGCCGCGCCTGGCGCTGGCTCCGAAAGCACCCCGAGGGCGTGGGGACGCTCGTCTTCGAGGTGGAGGACGCGCAGCGCACCTTCGACCTGCTGGAGGAGCGCGGCGGCACGCCCGTGACGGACGTGCGGCGCTTCTCCGACGCCTCCGGCACGCTCGCCACCTTCGCCGTCACCACCCCCTTCGGCGACACCACCTTCCGGTTCGTGGAGCGGCGCGGCTCCGGAGCGCCCTACCCCGGCATGGTCGTGCACGCGCCGCCGCGGGGCGGACGGAACGCCCTCCGGTTCGGCGCCATCGACCACGTCACGGCCAACTTCGGGACCATGAAGCCGGCCCTCCTCTGGATGGAGCACGTGCTCGGGTTCGAGGAGTTCTGGGAGGTGCGGTTCCACACGGCCGAGGCCTCGGGCGCAGCCGGCCGCGGGGCGTCGCCGGCGAAGGGGTCCGGGCTCCGCTCGGTGGTGATGCGCGACCCGCGGTCCGGCGTGAAGTTCGCCAGCAACGAGCCGTGGCGGCCCGCCTTCAGGAGCTCGCAGATCGACCTCTTCCGCGAGGACCAGCGGGGCGACGGAGTCCAGCACGCGGCGCTCTCGGTGGAGGACATCGTCGCCGCCGTGCGCGAGATGCGGGCGCGCGGCGTCGAGTTCATGCCCACCCCCGACGCCTACTACGACGCGCTGCCGGCGCGGCTGGCGCGGATCGGCGTGGGGCGCGTCGACGAGGACCTGGCGACCCTGCGCCAGCTCCAGATCCTGGTGGACGGCGCCGGGGCGGGCAGCTACCTGCTCCAGATCTTCATGAAAAACGCGGCGGCCCTCCACGGCGATCCCGCGGCCGGCCCCTTCTTCTTCGAGGTCATCCAGCGCAAGGGCGACGCCGGCTTCGGCGCCGGGAACTTCCGCGCGCTCTTCGAGTCCGTCGCGCGCGAGCAGGAGCGCGGCGGCGGAAGCTGACTCCGCCTTCCATCCGGCCCGCCGGCCGGGGTACAAGGCGCGCCGTGCCCGAGCCCATCGTCCCGCTCCCCCCGCCCTCGCCGCCCGAGGCAGCCGGAGCCGCGGCCGCGCGCTGGCGGAACCCTCACCGCAGGCTGCCGCGCGTGCGGTGGGCGGTGCAGGGCGCCTATGCGCTCTTCCTGACCCTGGTCGGCGTGCAGTTCTGGCGCTTCCACGCGCAGGCGGTCGCCGGGGGGCCCGTCACGGCCTCGCGGCCCCCCGCCGTGGAGGCCTTCCTGCCCATCAGCGCGCTGGTGGGCCTCAAGCGCCTGCTGGTGACGGGCCGGTGGGACGACGTCCACCCAGCCGGGCTCACCCTCCTCGTCGCGGCCCTCGCCGGCTCCCTCGTCGCGCGCAAGGCCTTCTGCTCCTGGGTCTGCCCCGTGGGCACGCTCTCGCGCGCGCTGGAGGCGCTCGGCAGGCGGCTGCCCTGGCGACGCCGCACGCCGCAGGTGCCGCGGTGGGTCGACCTGCCGCTCCTGTCGCTCAAGTACATCCTGCTCGCCCTCTTCGCGTGGCTCGTCCTGGTGCAGATGCCGGCGGAGGCGCTCGACGGCTTCATGCATTCCCCGTACAACGTCGCGGCCGACGCCAGGATGCTGCTCTTCTTCGGCGACCTGTCCACCACGGCCGCCGTGGTGCTCGCCGCGCTGGTGGTGCTCTCGGTCCTGGTGAAGAACTTCTGGTGCCGTTACCTGTGCCCGTACGGCGCGCTCCTGGGCCTCTTCGGCCTGCTCTCACCGCAGCGCGTGGTGCGCGACCCCGGGACGTGCAACGACTGCCGCGCCTGCACCCGCGCCTGCCCGGTGGAGATCCCGGTCCACGCGCGCGCCTCCGTCTGGACGGCCGAGTGCACCGGCTGCCTGTCCTGCGTCGCCGCCTGCACCGTCCCCGA
>JAJYHA010000158.1 GCA_021784995.1 Myxococcales bacterium | reverse complement strand
CACTGGAAGGCGGGCTTCTGGATGTAGCGCGGCATCGACGCCACGTCGTAGGTCTTGAGCGCCTTCGCCAGGCCCGGCGAGCCCCCCTCGAGCACCTTCCCGTCCACGCGCAGGCAGTACTTCCAGTAGGAGTGGACGTTCCCGGGGTGCACGTGCGGCGTCGCGATCCCCGGCAGGCCCTGCAGCGCGGCCGTGAGGCGCGCCGCCATGGCCGTCCGCTGCCGGACGCTGTGGTCGAGCTTGTCGAGCTGGGCCACCGCGACCGCGCCCTGCAGCTCGCTGATGCGGTAGTTGAGCGCGGCGAAGTAGTGGTCGGGGCTGGCATCGCCGTAGCCCCAGGCCTTGTTCACGAAGAGGAACATGCGCCGGGCGAGCGCCGGGTCGTCGCTCACGACGAGCCCGCCCTCCCCCGTCGTGATGTGCTTCCCCTGCTGCAGGCTGAAGCAGCCGATGGCGCCCAGCCGCCCGACGGGCACGCCACCCGCCGTCGCGCCGAAGGCCTGGGCGCAGTCCTCGATCACGGGGATGCCGCGCCGGCGCGCCAGCGCCAGGATGGGCGGCATGTCGCACGGGTTGCCGAAGAGGTGCGTGACGACGATGGCCCGGGTGCGATCGCCGAGACACGGGGCGATGGTCTCGGCCGTCACGTTGCAGGTCCGCGGGTCCACGTCGGCGAAGACCGGGATGGCGCCCTGGTAGAGGATCGGCGTGAGCGCGCCCATGTCGGTGATGGCGGTGGTGACGATCTCGTCGCCCGGCTCCGGGTCGATCGCCGCGACGGCCAGGTGGATGGCCGCCGTGCCCGACGCACAGGCATGGGCGTGCTTCGCGCCCAGCCGCTCCGCGAAGCGCCTCTCGAGCGTCTTCGTGAAGGTGCCCTTGGTGCTGGTGAGCGTGCCGGAGCGGATGGCCTCCGCGACGGCCGCCACCTCCTCCGCCCCGAGCGTGCGCCCGGAGGCGTCCTGATCCGACGGCAGCTTCACGGCAGGCGACGGCTTCCGCATCTCGGCGTCCATGTGCTCATTCCCCCTTCTTGGTGTGCCCGGCCGGTGTCGTGGCCATCGGCTGCAGCGCCGCCGCCCCCTGCGGCGGAGTCACCGTAGCCCTCCGGCGGAGGCGCGCCCACGCGAACCGCGCCAGCAGCCGCAGGTGTCCCACGATGGTCCGCGCGATCTTCATCTTCGAGCGGCCCAGCATCCGGACCTCCAGCAGGGCCGGGTACTCCACGATGCGGGCGCGCCGCAGCGCCAGTACGCCCAGCATCTCCGCCACGCCCAGGAACCCGCCCTCCCGGAGCCGCAGGTCCTGGAAGGCGCTCCGCCGGTAGACGCGGAAGCAGCTCGTGTAGGTGGCGAGCGGCAGCCCGAGCACGATCCGGTAGAGGCGCGAGAGCCCCTTCGAGAGGCCGAGCCGCCAGCCGGGCACGTTGAGCACGCCGCCCAGCGGGTGATAGGGCGAGGCGGTCACGAGATCCACGCCCTCCCGGAAGAGCGGGATCATCCCCTGGAGCTGGTGCGGATCGTAGGTGCAGTCGCAGTCGATCGAGCAGACCACCTCGGTCCGCGCGGCGCGGATCCCGGCCAGGATGGCGGCGGCGACGCCCAGGTTCCGGGGCTGCCGCACCAGCGCGCAGTCGGGCCGCGCCCCGAAGATCCGCTCGAGCTGCGCCCAGGTCTCGTCCGTGCTGCCGTCGTCCACGAAGAGGAAGCGCAGCTCGTAGGACGCCCCGAGGTCGCGCCGGACGTCGTCGAGCGTGTTGGCGAGGTAGGGGAGGACCAGCTCCTCGTTGAAGCAGGGCACGACCACGGTCACCGCCGGCCGCGGCGCAAACGGCGGCACCTCGGCCGGCGCCGGCGCCGGCGCCAGGTCGCCCGGCGCCGCGAGCGGCTGCGGCGCGAGCCCCAGGTGCTCGGCGATCCCGACGAACCGGTAGCTGCCCAGGTGATCGCGGATCCGCGCCGGCATCTTCTCGAGGTTGCGGTGCTGCCGCACCTGGGTGAAGCGTCCGGCCGCGGTGATGAAGGGGAGGTCGGGGTCCAGCTCCCAGACGTGGAAGTGGAAGACGAAGGGAGCCTCGCGCCTCGCGTCCCAGCGGCGGAGCGCGGCGCGGGCCACGCCGTGCGGGAGCTGGCGGAACCAGTTGCCGCCCGCGAACGGCAGCGCCAGCCCCGCGAGCCGGAGGCTCGAGAGTGGGACCTCCCAGATGGCGCGATCGCCGCAGCGGTGCTGGAACGGGAAGTGGCGCCAGGCGTCGCCGCCCACCGAGCGCAGCCGCGGGTAGAAGCTCGAGTCGTAGTCGAGCCCCTCCTGGCAGAGCACGTCGAGCGCCCACAGGTCCTCGAGGCGGAAGGTGCCGCGCGCGATCCGGTACCCGTGCACGCGCACCCCGGACGCGCGCTCGATGGCCTCCCGCGAGCGGAGCAGATCCTCCCGGAACTGCTCCCGCGTCATCTCGCCGAGCGCGTGCGCCTCGTACCCCTTGCTGGCCACCTCGTGGCCGCGGCGGACCAGCTCGCGGACGAGCTGCGGCAGCTCGTGGGCGATCCAGCCCTGCACGAAGAAGGTGGCCCGGGCGCCGCATGCGTCGAGGAGATCGAGCGTGGTGCGCGTGTTGCGCTCCACCCGTCGCTCGAAGCGAGACCACTGCCGCGGCTGCACCACCCCGCTCAGCGCGGCGGCCTGGAAGTAGTCCTCCACCGCGATGGTGAGGAGGTGGTGCCGGCCAGTGGCCGGCGCGCGCTCAGGCGGCGACGGCATGTCCCTCCAGCCAGCGGTCGATCGCCTCCACGATGCGCGGCCCGCTCCTGCCGTCGCCGAACGGGTTCGGGACCGTGGCGACGCGCCGCACCCAGGAGCCCTCCTCGCAGGCCTCGGTGAGCAGCGCGGCCAGGTTCTCGGCGGAGGGCCCCACGAGCCGCGCGATGCCTGCCTCCAGCACCTCCGGACGCTCGGTGGTGTCGCGCAGGACGAGGAGCGGCTTGCCGAGGGTGGCGACCTCCTCCTGGACGCCGCCCGAGTCGGAGACCACCAGCCAGGCCCGGGAGAGGAGGTGGACGAAGTCGGGGTGGTCGAGCGGGGGCAGCAGGTGGATGCGCGGGACGCCGCCGAAGGCCGCCCGCGTCGCCTCCGCCGCCGAAGTGCTCCACCTTGCGATGCCCGACTGACCATGAGTTCCACGCCTCACGTAACTCGTTCCGCGTCCCCGCGCCCGGTCGCGGCGGGCGGCGATTGGTTTCGCCG
>JAJYHA010000285.1 GCA_021784995.1 Myxococcales bacterium | reverse complement strand
CCTTCGCCGGCGATCAGATCGCCCCGGGCGCCCCGCGCCTCCTGGCCCGCGTCTACGACCTCTACTACTGGATGATCAACCTCGGCTCGACCGCCTCCACGCTCCTCATCCCCTGGCTCTACGAGCGGTGGGGAGGGCCGGTGGCCTTCGGCGCGCCGGCGGTGGCGATGGCCCTCGCGCTCGCCGTCTTCCTCGCCGGCCGCCGCCGCTACGTCCGCCTCCCGCCCGCCGGGGCGACCGGCCACGGCCTCCTCCGCGTGCTCGCCTCGGCGCGCCGCCGCCGCGCCGCGCGCCGCCCGCGCCGCCGCTGGCTCGACGGCGCCCGGCTCGACCACGGCGAGGAGGCGGTGGCCGCCGTCGCCGCCCTCGGCCGGATCGCCCAGGTCTTCGCGGCGGTCGCCGCCTTCTGGGCGCTCTTCTTCCAGTACGGCTCCTCCTGGACCCTCCAGGCGGAGCGGATGCGCCGCGACCTCCTCGGCCACGTCCTCCCCGCGGGCCAGGTCCAGACGCTCGACGCCGTCCTGGTCCTCCTCCTCATCCCGGCCTTCTCGCTCGGCCTCTACCCGGCGCTCGCGCGGCGCGGGCTCCGGGTGACCGCCCTCGGCAAGATGACCGCCGGGATGTTCGTCATGGTCCTCTCCTTCGCCGCGGCGGCGGGGGTGGAGCGGGCGCTCGAGGCGGGGCTCGCCCCGCACGTCGCCTGGCAGCTCCCCCAGTACCTCCTCCTGGCGATCGGCGAGGTGCTGGTGAGCGTGACCGCCCTCGAGTTCGCCTACGGCGAGGCCCCCCCGTCGATGAAGAGCGCGGTCATGGGGCTCTGGTACCTGACCATCAGCGCCGGGAGCCTGCTCACCGCGCTGGTGGCGGCGCTCGATCGCTTCCGGGGCGTCGCCTACTTCGCCTTCTTCGCGGTCCTCATGCTCGCGGCCGCCCTGGCCTTCGCCCGGATCGCCGCCCGCTACCGCCCGGCGGCGCTCCGCCCGCGTGACGCGGGGTGACGCGGGGTGACGCGGCGGCGGCGCCGGAGCGCCACGCCCCGCCGGCCGGAGGGGCCACCGCGGCCGCCCGCCCCGGGCCGATCCGTGGCACAGTCCCGCCCCGATGGACCGGTCCCCCCCGCCGAGCGCCGCCTCGAGGGTCGCCCACGTCGTCGCCAGCGAGGCGTGCGAGCGGTTCGCCTTCTACGGGACCAGCTCGATCCTGACCGTCTACCTGGCGCAGTGGCTCCTCTACGACGGCGCCGACGCCCGGGCCGCCTACCACCTCTTCCAGGTCGCGGCCTACCTCACCCCGCTCCTCGGCGCCTGGGTGGCCGACCGCCTCCTCGGCCGCTACCGGACCATCCTGCTGGTCTCGGCCGTCTCGATCGCCGGGCAGGGGGTGCTCGCGCTCTGGCCGACCCGCGCCGGCCTCCTCCTCGGCCTCTCGCTCATCGCCCTCGGCGCCGGCGGGCTCAAGCCCTGCCTGTCGGCCTTCGTCGGCGACCAGGTGGAGGGGGCCGATCCGGCGGTGCTCGACCGGATCTACGGCGGGCTCTACTGGACGGTGAACCTGGCGAGCGCCGCCGCCCGCGTCCTGCTCCCGGCGCTCCTGCCGCGCCAGGGCCCGCGCGTCGCCTTCGCCGTCTCCGGCGCGGCGGTCCTCGCCGGGCTGGGGATCCTCGTCGCCGGCCGCGGCCGGTACCGGCGCGCGCCGGTGGTCGGCCCGGACCGGCACGGCCTCGCGCGCGTGATCGGCCGGGCGCTGCGCCGCCTGGGGACCGGGCGACCGGGCGAGCACTGGCTCGACGCCGCCCGCGATCGCCACCCGGCCGAGGCGGTGGAGGGGGCGAAGGCGGTCCTCCGCATCGTCGTCGTCTTCGCGGCGGTGATCCCGTTCTGGGCGCTCTTCGACCAGCGGGGCTCCTCGTGGGTTCTCCAGGGCCGGGCGATGCCGGCGGCGCTCGGGAGCTGGACCCTCGAGGCCGCGCAGCTCCAGGCGCTCGACCCGGCCTTCGTCCTCGTGCTCGTCCCGCTCCTCGGCTGGGGGGTCTTCCCCTGGCTCGGGCGGCGCGGGATCGACCTCGCGCCGCTGCGCAAGATGAGCGCCGGCATGTTCGTCACCGTCGCGTCCTTCGTCGCCGCGGCCCTGGTCCAGTGGCGGATCGACGCCGGCCAGCCGCCCCACCTGCTCTGGCAGGTGCCCCAGTACGCCCTGCTCGCCACCGGCGAGGTGCTCGTCGCGGTGACCGGCCTCGAGTTCAGCTACACCCAGGCGCCGCGCGCGATGCGGAGCACGATCCTGTCGATCTGGTTCCTCACCGTCGCGGCCGGCAACCTGCTCACCGCCGTCGCCGCCAAGCTGGTGACGCTGCGCGGAGCCGGCTACTTCTGGTTCTTCGCCGCGCTCATGCTCGCGGCCGCGCTCGGCTTCCGGCAGGTCGCCGGGCGCCGCCGGCCCGCGGCCGGCGCCATCGCATCCCCCGGGAGGTGACCATGCTCTGGAAGGAGACGGCGCAGGTGCGGCTGCTGGGGCTCAAGATCCCGGTCCTCCTCTTCCTCGGGCCGCGGGTACTCCGGCTCGACGAGGAGGTCAGCCAGATCCTGATCCCGTTCGGCTGGCGCTCGCGCAACCACGTCGGGTCGATGTACTTCGGCGCCCTCTGCGCCGGGGCCGACCTGGCCGGCGGGCTGCCGGCCGCGCGCCTCATCTGGGCCGACCACCGCGCGGTCAGCCTGGTCTTCGCCGACGTCCGCGGCGAGTTCCTGAAGCGCGCCGACGGCGACGTCCTCTTCACCTGCCGGGACGGCGCCGCCGCGGCGGCGGCGGTGCGCGAGGCCGACCGGACCGGGGAGCGGGTCACCATCCCCATCCAGGTGACCTGCACGGTGCCCGACCGGTACGGCGACGAGCCGGTCGCCCGCTTCTCGCTCGGCCTCTCGATGAAGCGGCGCGGCTGACCTGGCGGCGCCGGCGGGGTAGACTCGCCGCTTCCCCTGGGAGGTGCGATGGCGGAGCCGACGGCGATCGGGATGGTGCTGGCGATGCTGGTCAACCCGCAGGGGAAGGCGGTGGCCGGCGGCAGCGTCCGGGGGCACCTCTACGCCTCGGCCGACGAGCTGGTCGTCCTCCGGCCGAACCCGCGCGACGAGCTGCGCGACCGCGCGACGGTGGTCCTCCTCCTCGCCTCCTTCGCCGTGGCGATCGCCAACCTCTTCCTCTGGCGCCGGATGGAGGTCCTCTGGGGCGCCGTCGCCGCCCAG
>JAJYHA010000206.1 GCA_021784995.1 Myxococcales bacterium | reverse complement strand
GGCATGCCCGCGGGCTGGCGCGCCGCATGACGCTGCTCACCATCCGACGGGAGGGGGCCTACCGCCTCGCGGCCCGGACGAGCAAGGGCGTCCTCGACGTGCCGGCGGCGATGCGCCTCCTCGGGATGGCCGGCCCCGCCACCATGGACGACCTGCTGCAGCACGAGGACGGGCCGCGCCTCGAGGCGATCGTCGCGGCGGCCCTGGCCTCGACGGCCGCGCGCAAGGCCTTCCTCGACGAGGGCGCCATCGAGTACGGCCCGGTCGTGACCCGGCCCGAGAAGATCGTGTGCGTGGGCCTGAACTATCGCCGGCACGCGCACGAGATCGGCGCCCCCGTCCCGAAGCAGCCGGTCCTCTTCAGCAAGTACAACACCACGCTCAACTCCCACCGCGGGACGGTCCGGCTCCCGGTGAAGGTCGCACGGAAGTTCGACTACGAGGTCGAGCTGGTCATCGTGATGGGCAAGGAGACGAAGGACGTCTCCGAGGCCGACGCGCTCTCCCACGTGGCCGGGTACTGCACGGGGAACGACTTCACGGCCCGCGACCTGCAGCTCGAGACCGGCGGCCAGTGGATGGCCGGCAAGACGCCCGACCAGTTCGCGCCGCTCGGCCCACACCTCGTCACCGCCGATCAGATCGACCCCGACAACCTCAAGATCGAGTGCCGCGTCAACGGGGAGACGCGGCAGTCCTCGAACACGTCGGACTTCATCTTCAACACGCGGCAGATGATCAGCTACATCTCGGGCATCATGACGCTCCGGCCCGGCGACATCATCTTCACCGGGACGCCGGAGGGCGTCATCCAGGGAAAGCCCGAGGCGCAGCGGGTGTGGCTCAAGGCGGGTGACGAGCTCGCCTGCAGCCTCGAGAAGCTGGGCGAGCTCCGGTTCACGCTGACGTGAAGCCGACGCAGGCGGGGCCGAACCGGGCGAGGCGGTGCGCCGCGATGCGCACCGCCTCGGGGTTCGCGTCCACGAGCACGAACCCGCGGCCGTTCCGGGCGGCGGCCTCCCCCGTGGTCCCGCTCCCGGCGAAGTAGTCGAGGACCACGTCGCCGGGCCGGGAGTGCACCCGGACGATCCGCTCCAGGATCCCGAGCGGCTTCTGCGTCGGGTAGCCGGTCTTCTCGCGGCCGCCGGTCGGCACGATGGTGTGCCACCACACGTCGGTCGGCGTCTTCCCGCGCGCCGCCTTCTCCCGCGTCACCAGGCCCGGCGCCAGGTAGGGGATGCGGTCGATGGCGTCGTACTCGAAGACGTGGCGCCCGGGGGCGAGCGCGTACCAGAGGAGGGTGTCGTGCTTGGCCGGCCAGCGCCGCCGCGACCGGCCGCCGTAGTCGTAGGCCCAGATGATCTCGTTCATGAAGCGATCGCGCCCGAGCAGCGCGTCCAGCGCGACCTTGACGTGGTGCACCTCGCGCGCGTCGAGGTGGACGAAGATCGACGCGTCCTCGGTCATGCAGCGGAGCCCCGCCTCGACCCGCCCCAGCAGGAACGGCACGAAGTCGGCGCGGCGATCCTCGAAGGACGGGCTCGCCCGGCGCGCCACCCGGTAGGAGCGGCCGCCGAAGCCTCGCCGCTCGCCGCCGCGCCGCACCGCCGTCACCGACATGCGATCGCGCCGCTGGCGGACCCCGGTGTTGAACGGCGGGTCGATGTAGACGAGGCGCGCGAAGCGGGCCGGCAGCGCCGGGAGGACCTCCGCGGCGTCCCCGAGGACGATCGTCCTCGCGGCCGGCGAAGCCTCCCCTCCTCCCGTCATCGCGCGAGTGTACCGCGCCGCCGGCCCGCGGCGCGCGCCGCCCGGGCTCACCGGCGCAGCGCCGCGGCGTTGGCGCAGGAGAGGAGCGGCTCCCCGCGCAGCAGGCGCCCCACGTTCTCGGCCACCCCTCGCGCGATGCCGCGATAGGAGACGTCGGTCGCGCCCGCCACGTGCGGGGTGGCGAGGACCGCGCGGTGCGCCAGCAGCGGCGACGCGGGCGGGAGCGGCTCCTGCGCGAAGACGTCGAGCCCGGCGCCGAGCAGCCGGCCCGCGTCGAGCGCCGCGAGGAGCGCCTCCTCGTCGACGAGGCCCCCGCGGGCCGGGTTCACCACGCACGCGTCCTGCGGGAGCAGCGCCAGCGCGCGCGCGTCGAGGATGCGCCGCGTCTCCTCCGTCACCGGCAGGCACAGGAAGAGGAGCTCGCTCTGGCGCAGGAGCGCCGGCAACTCGTCGAGACCGCCGACCCAGTCCAGCCCCAGGCGGCCGGCCAGCGCGGGGTCGGGGCGACGGGTCGCGGCGACCACGCGCATCCCGAACGGCTTCAGTCGCGGCGCCAGGGCGCGCCCGATCCCGCCCAGCCCCAGGATCCCGGCGGTCCTGCCGAGGAGCGCCCGGCCCATGGGCGCCCCCCAGGTCCGGCCGGCGCGGATGCCCTCGTCGAGCTCGCGGAGGCGCCGGCCCAGCGCCAGGGCGGCCAGGACGCACCACTCCGCCACCGACTCGGCGTTCCCGGAGCCCCCCGTCGGCACGTTCGCCACCGGGATGCCGCGCGCCGTGGCGGCGGGGATGTCCACCCCCTCCAGCCCGGCGCCCCACTGCTGGACGAGGCGCAGCCCACGCACGCCTTCCATGAGCGCACCGTCCACGCGGGCCATGGTGGGGATGAGCACCTCGGCCTCCCGGCCGGCGGCGCGGAGCGTGGCCGGATCGACGGCCTCCACGCGGGCGCCAGGCAGCGCCTCGGCGAGGTGGGCGCGCGCGGCCGGGAAGCCGGTGCCGGCGATGACGATGCGAGGTGGATGCACGGGGCGACCTCCGCTAGAGATGTAGACCGCATGATGGGGCCGTTCACCTCCCGGCGCGAGCCCTGGGGCCGCGCGCCGTGACGATCGTCGTCGTCACCCCGGCCGCGCGCGGCTCCCGCAAGGGGAACCGCGTGACCGCGCTGCGCTGGGCGGAGCACCTGCGCGCGCTCGGCCACCACGTGGTGGTCGAGGAGCGCTGGACCGGCGCCCCCTGCGACCTCCTCGTCGCGCTCCACGCCACCCGGAGCCACGGCTCGGTCGAGGCGTTCCGGGCCGCCCACCCCGCCGCGCCGCTCGTGGTGGGGCTGGCCGGAACGGACCTCTACCAGGACCTCCCCTCCTCGCCCGCCGCCCTTCGCTCGCTCGCGCTCGCGACGCGGGTCACGGTCCTGCAGCCCGCGGCCGTCGCCACCGTCCCCGCGCGCTTCCGCCAGAAGGTGCGCTCGATCGTGCAGTCGGCCAACCCGGCGGTGCCCACCCCGGCGCCGCCCGGGGTGGTCCAGGCCTGCATGCTGGCGCACCTGCGCGACGTGAAGCAGCCGTTCCTCGCCGCAGAGGCCGCCCGCGCCCTGCCGCCGCGCTCGCGCGTCCGGGTGCTGCACCTCGGGGCGGCGCTCGACCCGGGCGCCGCCGAGCGCGCCCGCCGCGAGGCGGAGGGGAACCCCCGCTACGCCTGGCTGGGCGAGCGCCACCGGCGCGAGGCGCTGTCGATCCTGGCGGGGAGCGCGGCGCTCCTCGTGACCTCCCGCATGGAGGGCGGCTCGAACGCCGTCTCGGAGGCGGTCGCGAGCGGCGTGCCGGTGCTCTCGACGCGGATCGAGGGCTCGGTCGGCCTGCTCGGCGACGCCTACCCCGGCTACTTCCCGGTGGACGACGCGCCGGCGCTCACGGCGCTGCTCCTGCGCCTCGAGGAGGACGCGCCCTTCCGGGCCGCCCTTCGCGCCGGCGTGGAGCGGGTACGACCGCTCGTCGATCCGGCCCGTGAGCGCGCCGCCTGGCGCGACCTGCTGCACGAGCTGACCGGGCCGGACGCCGCGGCGCCGACGTGAGCCGCGGCACGGGCGGCCGTCGCGCCGCGCGCCGTCACCGCGCCCGCGCGACGGGGGCACGGGCGTTCACCAGGAGCGCGACCACCATGCAGGCGATCCCGACCAGCTCCCGGCCCGTGGGCACCTCGTCCACGTGCAGGGCCGCCAGCGGCACCACCAGCGCCGGGGTGGCGAGCGAGGCGAGGCCCGCCACGGAGGCGGGGAGGCGCGACAGCAGGTAGAGCCACAGCGCCCAGCCCAGCGCCGTCGACAGCACCGCCAGGAAGGTCATCGACGCGACGAGGGAGAGGGACCAGCGCGCGTGGACGGGGAAGAGCAGGCCGAAGGGCGCCAGCGCCAGGGATCCCCAGACCATCTGCCACGCGGTGAGCGAGAGCAGGTCGTGACCGCCGGCGGCCCGGACCCGGATCACCCAGACGGCGCTCAAGGCCCAGCTCAGGCCGGCCGCGACGGGGAGCGCGGTGACCAGCGCCGAGCCGGCGTGGAGCGGCGTCACAACGAGCGCCAGGCCGGCCGCGGCGAGGGCGAGCACGGCCCAGCGCAGGGGCGTCACGCGCTCTCCCAGCAGCGGCCAGGCCAGGAGCGCCAGCCAGAACGGCATGGTGTAGACTAGGATGGCGGCCTTGCCCGCGCTCCCCATCGAGACGGCGATGGTCTGCAGGAGCGTGAAGGCCGTCGTCTGGAGGAGGCCGTAGACGAGCGTGGGCAGGAAGGGCGGCGGCCGCAGCGACCTGCCGGTGGCGCCCATCCAGGCCAGGAGCGACCCCGCGCCCAGCGCGCACCGCCCGAAGGCGACCACCATGGGCGTGGCGTCGCGCGTGGCGAGCTTGATCGCGATCCAGCTGTAGGACCAGACGAGCGCCAGGAGGGCCAGCGCCGCGTACGACCGCGCGTCGACCCGCCTCACCTGCGCCTCGAGTACGCCTTCGCGTACTCGGGCGCGGCGCGGTCGGGGCCCGTCGCGGCGTCGGGCACGGGCGCGCCGGCCCGGAGCTCGAGGGGCACCACGCCGGCCCAGACCGGGAGGAGCGCGTCGCGCTCCGCGTCCGCCGGCGGCCCGCTGCGGATCTTGGCCGACGCCTCGTCGAGCGGGAGCGCCACGACCGTGGTCGCGTCCAGCTCGGCGTCGGTGGTCGCCCGCAGCTCGTCCCAGCGGCCGGGCACCACGTGCTCCACGATGGTGCGCAGCGCCGCGCGCTTCTCCTCCCGGCCCGTCACGGGCACCGCCCGCCCCAGCACGACCACCGAGCGGAAGTTCATGGAGTGGTTGAAGGCGGAGCGCGCCAGCACGACGCCGTCCAGCAGCGTCACGCACACGCAGGCGGGCGCCCCCGAGGCCAGCGCCGCCATCATCCGGCTCGCCACCGCGCCGTGCAGCACGAGGCGGTCGCCGTCGCGGCCGTAGGAGGCCGGGATGACGTAGGGCTGGCCGCCGTCCGTGAAGCCCACGTGGCAGACCAGCCCCTCGTCGAGGATGCGGTGCAGGGTGGCCCGGTCGAAGCTGCCGCGCTCCGGGTGGCGCCGGAGGCGCGTCCGCGCGGTCGGTGGCAGTGGAGCGCTCACGGTGGATCCGGGTCAGGGCTGGACGGCCGCGTCGAGCGGCACGATGGGACGGCGCACCTTCCGGAACCGGAACAGGCCCAGGTCCGAGCTGGTCACGCCCATCCCGGCGCACTCCACCACGTGCTTCGCGATGGGCAGGAAGCCGGCCCGGTAGTGGATGCGCGACTTCAGCAGCAGGTAGTGCTTCGCCGTCGGCTCGATCCCCACGCTGCGGAAGACGCCCAGGTCCCACGGCTCGTGGTGGCGCGACACGACCACGAACTCGATCGCGCCGGCGTCGAGCACGGCCGTGCGCCCGAGGAAGGTCCGCACGCCCGTGTACATGGGCCCGCGCACCGTGAACTCGCCGTCCGAGATCACCCGCACCACGCCGGTCACGGTGAGCGGCTCCCCCCGCCTCCCGATGGAGGGCATGTCCACCTTCCCGCCCAGCGGCAGCGTCACCCGGGCCCCCACGCCGGCGGCGATCATGCGCTCCACCGCCTGGGGGTCGCAGATCGCGCCCACCGCCACGTCCTCCAGCCCCTGCCGCATCACCTCCGCGACCACCGCCATGGTGTCCTGCGTCCCACCCGACGCGCAGTTGTCGGCGTGGTCGACGAGGAGGACGGGCCCGTCCCGGAGCGCCTTCGCGCGCGCCACCGAGTCCGCCAGCGGCTCGGAGCGGTACTGGAAGTCCTCGCGCCGGGCCCACGCGGCCTCCAGCCGCCGATCGCGGACGCGCTCCGCGCCCGGGCGGTCGCCGTCCGTCACCACCACGCAGCTCACCCCCGCCTCCGGGATGTCGGCCAGCGGGAACCCGCCGAAGACGGTGGCCGCCAGGCACTCGCCCTCCTCCGCCCTCCGCGCCGCCGCCACCAGGTCGCGCATGGGCGCGTCGCCGGTGCCCATGCGCAGCGTCTGCGCCAGCACCGGTCGGTTCCCCCACGCCATGACGGGCCGCACCTGCCCCTCGAGCGCCCGCAGCACGACGGTGCCGGCGTGCCGCCCGGCGTCGTACATGTCGACGTGCGGGTAGGTCTTGTAGCCCACCATCGCCGTGCAGTTCCGCACCATGCGGTCGGTGAGGTTGGTGTGGAGATCGAGCGCCACCGCGATGGGGACGCCCGGGGCCAGGGAGCGGATCCGCTCGAGCAGGGTGCCCTCCCCGTCGTCGGTGCTCTCCGCCACCATCGCGCCGTGCAGGTCGAGCAGGACGGCGTCGCACCCCCCGGCCACGGCCTCGCAGATGGCGTCGGTGATGGCGCGGTAGGCCTCGGCCTGCACCACGCCGCTCGGGTAGGCCTCGGCGGCCACCGGCGTCACGATCTCCGCACCCCGGGCCTCGGCCAGGTCGAGGAAGGCGCCCATGGGAGTCCCGGTCCCCCGGAATGCGTCGCGCGCCGCGCGGCCGCGATAGGGGCCGTCGGGGCCGAAGCGCGCGAGCGGCGTCGGCACCGGCGAGAAGGTGTTGGTCTCGTGCTTCATCATCGCGATCACGAGCTTCATGACGGTCCTCACGGGTGGTGCGGGTGGGAGCTACGCCAGCGGGGGCGCGCCGGCGCGCAGCAGCACGGCGCGCAGCAGCACGTCGCAGCCGGTCGCCAGGTCGGCGGGGGTGGCGCTCTCGATCTCGTTGTGGCTGATCCCGCCCTCGCAGGGGACGAAGATCATGGCGGTGGGCGCCACGCGGGCCAGGAAGATGGCGTCGTGGCCCGCGCCGCTCACGATGTCGCGGTGCGTGAGGCCCAGCGCCGCGGCGGCCTCCCGCACCGCCGCGACGCAGCCCGGATCGAAGCGCACCGGCGGGAAGTCGGCCGCGGGCGCGACGGCGGCCTCGAGGTGGAGCTCGCGGCCGATCCGGTCGAGCGCCCCGTGCAGCTCGGCCACCATGGCGTCGAGGCGGGCCGCGTCGGCGTGGCGCAGGTCCACCGTGAGCGCCACCCGCCCCGGGATCACGTTGCGGGAGTCGGGGTGCACGCGCAGCGAGCCCACGGTGGCGCAGGCGTCGGGCTGGAAGGCGTGGCCGATCCGGTTCACCTCCAGCACGACGCGCGCGGCGCCCACCAGCGCGTCGCGCCGCAGGTGCATGGGGGTGGGCCCGGCGTGCGACTCGCGCCCGGTGACGGTCACGTCGAACCACTTCTGGCCCAGAGCGCCCGTCACCACCCCGATGGTCGTGCCCTCCGCGTCCAGGATGGGGCCCTGCTCGATGTGGGCCTCGAGGTAGGCGGCGACCGGGTGCCCGGTGGCGGCGCGCGTGCCCAGGTACCCGATGCGCGCGAGCTCGTGGCCCAGCGTGCAGCCGGCCGCGTCGCGCGCCGCGTGGCCGAACTCCAGCGGGAAGACGCCCGCGAAGACGCCCGATCCGATCATGCAGGGCGCGAAGCGGGAGCCCTCCTCGTTGGTCCACGACACGACGTCGACGGGCGCCTCGGTGGTGACCCCGAGGTCGTTCAGGGTGCGCACCACCTCCAGCGCGGCCATGACGCCGTAGATGCCGTCGAACCTGCCCCCGGTGGGCTGCGAGTCGATGTGGCTGCCCGTCAGGACGGGCGGGCGGGCGGGGTCGCGCCCGGCGCGGCGCGCGAAGACGTTCCCCATCGCGTCCACGCTCACCGCGCAGCCCGCCTCGCGGCACCACCGCGCGCAGAGATCGCGGGCGCGGCGATCCTCGTCGCCGAGCGTGAGGCGGCACACGCCACCGCGCGGCGTGGCCCCGATCTTCGCCATCTCCATGAGGGACGCCCAGAGGCGCTCCTGGTCCACGAGCCGGTTCATCCCCGTGCCTCCCCTCGCGCGTCGAGCGCGAGATAGCAGTCCTTGACGGCGGACGCGGCGGCGAACTCCGCCTGCGTGCCCGTGTACACGATGCGGCCCTGCTCCAGGACGTAGTGACGGTCGGCGAGCTGCTCGCACACGCGGAGGTTCTGCTCGACGAGCAGCACCGGGATCCCGCTCCGCCGGAGGTCGCGCAGCGTCGCCACGATCTCCTGCACGATCACCGGCGCGAGGCCTTCGGTGGGCTCGTCGAGCAGGAGCATCGATCTCGGGAACATCCGGAAGACGTCGGCGATCGTCCAGGGCGAGCCGCGGCGCTGCGCGACGCGGAGGTTCTCCTCGACGGTGAGGATGGCGAACACGTCGCGGCCCTCCGGCACCAGGCACAGGCCGCGCCGGGCGATGGCGAACGGCTCCAGGCCGGAGACGAGCTCCCCCGCGAACCGGACCGTGCCCCGGCGCGGCGGCACCACCCCCAGGATGGCCTTCAGGGTGGTGCTCTTCCCCGCGCCGTTGCGCCCGAGCAGCGTGACCAGCTCGCCGGCGCCCACCTCGAGCGACACCCCGGTCAGGATGTGGCTCTTGTCGTAGAAGGCGTGGACGTCACGGAGCTCGAGCATCGACGTCCTCTCCGAGGTAGGCCGCGCGCACGCGCGGGTCCCGCCGCACCTCGTCCGGCGTGCCCTCCACCAGCACGCGGCCCTGGTGCATCACCGTGACCCGGTCGCTGATCGACATCACGATCCCCATGTTGTGCTCGATGAGGAGGATGGTGTGCTCGCGGGCGAGGTCGCGCACGAGCGCCGTGATGGCCGGGACGTCCTCCACGCCCATGCCGGAGGTCGGCTCGTCGAGGAAGAGCATCCGCGGGCGCGCGGCGATGGCCAGGCCGACCTCCAGGATCCGCTGCTGCCCGTGGGACAGCTCGCCCGCCAGCGCGCCCGACCGGCCGTCCAGCCCGATCCGGCGCAGCACGGCGTCGGCCGCGGCCAGCGTCTCCTCGCGCCCGTCCGCCCGGCGCCAGAGGTCCGCCACCGACCAGGCAGCCCGCGCCTGGACTGCGAGCCGCACGTTCTCGCGCACCGTGAGCGCCTGGAACAGGCTCGTGATCTGGAACGAGCGGGCCATCCCGATGGCGGTCCGGCGGTGGCTCGCCAGACGCGTCACGTCGGCGCCGTCGAACGTCACCCGCCCGGCCGTCGGGTGCCGCGTGCCGGTGACGCAGTGGAAGAGCGTGGTCTTGCCGGCCCCGTTGGGGCCGATCACGGAGTGGATGGTCCGGGGGCGCACCCTGAGGTCGACGCCGGCGAGCGCGGCGAACCGGCCGTAGCTCATGCGGAGCCCCGACACCTCGAGGAGGGGGCGGTCAGCGGTCCCGGGCGGCACGCCGCGCCTCCTCCCCGCTCCGTCCCCGGCCCGCGCCGGGCGCGCGCCGCGCCAGCGCCGTCAGGCCGCCCCACAGCCCGCCGCGCAGGAAGATCACGCTCGCGATCAGCAGCAGGCCCATGAGCAGCATCCAGCGGGGCCACACGGCGGACAGCAGGTCGCCGACGATCACCGTGAACCCGGCCCCGAGCAGCGAGCCGAGGAACGATCCCGTCCCGCCGATGATGGTGGCGATCAGGATCTGCTCGCTCATGGCGTACTCGATGTTGCTGATGGGCGAGAACTGCAGGGAGAGCGCGTAGAGGGCCCCCGCCACGGCGGTCAGCGCGCCCGCCAGGGCGAAGGCCGCGATCTTGAAGCGCCGCGTGTCGTAGCCCAGCGCGGTGGCGCGCTCCTCGTTCTCGCGGATGGCGAGCAGCGTGCTGCCGAAGGGCGAGCGCACCACGCGCTGCAGGAGCGCGAAGGCGAGGAGGAAGACGACGGCCACCAGCCCGTAGAAGCGCGTGCTGCCCCGCAGCGTCGACACGGTCACGCCGAGGAGCGCGATCGGCGGGCGGGGGACGTCGAGCAGCCCGTTCTCGCCGCCGGTCACCGCCCGCGCCGTGGACGCGACGAAGTAGGCCATCTGCGCGAACGCCAGCGTGAGCATCACGAAGTAGATGCCGCGGCGGCGGATGGCGAGCGCCCCGACGAGCACCGCCACCCCTCCGCCCGCCGCCAGCGCCACCGCCAGGCTGGTGACGACGCCCACCCGCGCGTGCAGGAGCGCCAGGCTGGCGGCGTAGGCGCCGATCCCGAAGAAGGCCCCCTGGCCGAACGAGAGCAGCCCGGTGTAGCCGAGGAGCAGGTTGCAGCTCATCGCCGCGATCCCGAAGACCAGCACCTCCGACGCGAGCGAGGCGGACGGCAGCGCGATCGGCAGCGCGATCGTCACGGCCACCGCGGCGGCGGTGGCGAGCCGGTCGGCGCGGCGGATCGCCACTCAGGCCCTCCCCAGCAGCCCGTGCGGACGCAGGAGGATCACCACCGCCATCGCCCCGTAGATCATGATGTGGGCGCCCTGGGGCCAGAAGCTGCTGGTGAGGGCCTGCACGAGCCCGACCAGCAGCCCGCCCAGGAGCGCCCCGGAGAAGCTGCCCATCCCGCCCACCACGACCACCACGAAGGCGATCCCCAGCGCGTCGGCGCCCATGAACGGCTGCGCGCCGTGCAGCGGCCCGGCCAGCACGCCGGCCACCCCGGCCAGCGCGGCGCCCAGCGCGAAGGTGACGGCGAACAGGCGGTAGACGTCCACGCCGAGCAGCGCCACCATCTGCCCGTTCTCGCTCCCGGCCCGCACCAGCGCCCCGAAGCGCGTCCGCTCCAGCGCGTACCACAGCACCACCGCGAGCGCGGCCGCGAAGGCGATGACGAAGATCCGGTAGGTGGGGTAGGCGAAGGGCCCGACCAGGACCACGCCCTGGAGCGCCGGCGGCGTCGGCACGGACTTCCCCACCAGCCCCCACGCCAGGATGGCCGCCTCCTGGATCACGAGCGCCACGCCCAGCGTCACGAGGATGTGGAAGGTGTGGGGCAGGCGGTACACGCGGTGGATGAGCACCCGCTCGGCGATCCAGGCCAGGGCGCCCACCAGCAGGGGCGCGACGAGGAGCGCCACCCAGAAGCTCCCGGTCACCGCCCCCACCTGCCAGCAGAAGTAGGCTCCGAGCAGGAAGAAGGCGCCGTGCGCGAAGTTCACGAAGTGCAGCAGGCCGAAGATGACGGTGAGCCCCAGGGCCATCAGGAAGTAGATCATCCCGAGGCCGACGCCGTTCAGGACCTGGAACAGGTAGAGCGCCATCCGCGCCCGCTCACGCCGTCATCTTGCAGAGGGACTGCTGCCGCGTGACGAACGACTTGCCGGAGCTCACGACGTCGGCGAAGTCGTCCCGGTCCCTCATCGCCGACGCCGCCTTGCCGCGCAGCAGGTAGTAGTCCTTGATCACCTGGTGATCGAAGGCGCGGACCTCCTCCGGCCCGGTCGGGCCCTCGAACCGGCGCCCCTCCAGCTTCGCGATGACGGCCGCGGGATCGTCGGTGCCGGCCGCGGCCACCGCGTCGAGGATGAGCTTGGCGCCGGCGTAGTTGCCCGCCAGCGGGTACGGCGGGTTGATGCCGTACCGCTCCCGGCAGAGCTTCACCAGGGCCGCGTTGCCCGGCGTCTGCACCTGGTGCCAGTACTGGGCGCCGAGCCAGGTGCCCTCCAGCACGTCCGGGCCCAGCGACCGGAACTGCTCCAGGCCGGCGCTCCACGCGAGGAGGATCTGCGCGTGGCTCTTCATGCCGAAGCTGGCGGCCTGGCGCAGCGTGTCGGAGGACTGCTCGCCGAAGTTGAGGATCAGGAGGACGTCGGGCCGCTGCGCCATCGCGGTGGTGAGGTGACCCGAGAACTCCTTCTCCTGCAGCGAGTGGTAGCTGTTGCCGACGTGCTCGAGGCCCTTCTCCTGGAAGATGGCCTTGGCGTTCCGGAGCAGCGCCTCTCCGAAGACGTACTCGGGCGTGATCGTGTACCAGCGCCTCGCCTTCGGGTTCCGCTCGACGAAGGGGCGGACGGTCTGCTCGATGGCGCCGTACGTCGGCACCGACCAGCGAAACGTCGACCGGTTGCACTCGGTCCCGGTCACCTCGTCCGCCCCGACCGTGGTGAAGTAGACCCCGCCGACCTTGGCCGCCTCCTTGCCGATGGCCAGCCCGGTCGACGAGAGCGTCCCGCCGTTGAAGAACCGGGCGCCTCGCTGCTCGATGACCTCCTTCACCTTGCGCACCGCCTTCCCCGCGTTCCCCTCGGTGTCGACGGTGAAGAGCGTGATCTCCCGTCCCAGGACCTTGCCGCCCGCGGCGGCCACGGCCAGGCGCGTGCCCATCTCGTCGAACTTGCCGTACTCGGCGAAGGCGCCGGAGAGGGAGCAGGTGGGCACGAGCACGAAGTCCTTCCCCCCCGCGGCGTACGCGCGGCGGCCCGCGAGCGGAAGCACGGCGCCCGCGGAGACGGCGAGGGCGCCCTTCAGGAACGACCTTCTCTTCATCGTCATCGCGTCACCTCCATCGTGGGACTGCGGAGCTGCGTCAGAACGACGGCGGGGTGCAGGCGCTCACGATCTCGCAGACCTCGCCGCCGAGGTTGCGGAAGCGGTGGGGGATCCGGCTGTCGAAGTAATAGGCGTCACCGGCCTGCAGCACGCGCCGCTCCGCGCCGACCGTGAGCTCGACGGCGCCGCGGATCACGACGCCGCCCTCCTCGGCGTCGTGGCGGAAGCGCCCGGGCCCGGTGTCCGCGCCCGGCTCGATCCGCTCGTGGAGGATCTGCATCGCGTGACCGGCCAGGTTCCCGCCCACCTGGCGGTACGAGATGAGCCCGCCGCCGATCTCGACCAGCTCCCCGGCGCGGTAGAACTTCTGGCGGGTCACGGCCTGGCCCGCGCCGAAGAAGTCGGCCAGCGACATGGGGATCCCGTCGAGGATCTTCTTCAGGGTGGCGACGGACGGGCTGCTGCGGTTCTGCTCGATCAGCGAGATGATGCCGTTGGTGACCCCGGCGCGGCGGGCGAGCGAGCGCTGCGAGAGGCCGTGCGCGTCCCGGATGGCGCGCAGGCGCGCCCCGATGTCGAGGGCGCCGGCGCGCGGCGGCGCCTCGGCCGCGTCACGGGGACGGGCGGGACGGCGTGTGCCTCGCGCTGCGGGAGAGGGCATCGGAGTCCTCGGCGCCAGCTGCCGCCCGACAGGCGTGTACAATAAACTGAACGAGACGGGAAGGACAGCGCCAAGCGCCGGCGCGCCGCTCCACGTCCAGGCCGGTTTCCGGGCCGGCGCAGCGCGTCGATCCCCTTCGGGGCGCCGGCCTTGATTACAATATTGGACACCGCTACCGTGGCGCTCCGCGCGCGGTCCGGGGGGGCCGCCCGCTCCGGGGGGGGCTCCATGGACAGCGGCCGCTTCGACGACACTCCGCTCACCGGCGACCAGATCGTCGCCCTCACCCGCGCGCACACGCTCTTCGAGTGGTCGGCGCAGTCGAAGGTCGACCCCATCCCGGTGGCGCGCGCCCAGGGCGTCCACTTCTGGACGCCCGAGGGCAAGCGGTTCATCGACTTCAACAGCCAGCTCATGTCCGTGAACATCGGGCACGGCGACGCGCGGGTGGTGCGAGCGATCCAGGAGCAGGTCGCGACGCTGGCGTACGCCAACCCCTTCATGGCCACCGCGCCCCGCGCGCGGCTGGGGGCGAAGCTGGCGGAGATCGCCCCGGGCGACATCGACGTCTTCTTCTTCACGAACGGCGGGTCCGAGGCGAACGAGAACGCCGTCAAGCTGGCGCGCCAGTACACCGGCCGCCAGAAGATCCTGGCCCGCTACCGCTCCTACCACGGCGCCACGGCCGGCGCGCTGACGCTCACCGGCGATCCACGCCGCTGGGGCGCCGAGCCGGGCGCGCCGGGGATCGTGCACGTGCTCGATCCCTACCACGGCATCGCGCGCGGCTGGGACGACGCCCCGGCGGCGCTGGCGCTCCTCGAGGAGACGATCCAGCTCGAGGGGCCGCAGACCATCGCCGGGTTCATCCTCGAGACCGTCACCGGCACCAACGGCATCCTGGTGCCGCCCGCGGGGTACCTGGAGGGCGTCCGCGCGCTCTGCACGAAGTACGGCATCCTGATGATCTGCGACGAGGTGATGGCGGGCTTCGGCCGGACCGGGCAGTGGTTCGCGGTGGACCACTGGAAGGTGGTCCCCGACCTGATCACGATGGCGAAGGGGCTCACCTCCTCCTACGTGCCGCTCGGCGCGGTCGGGATGCGGCGCGCGATCGCCGAGCACTTCCGCGATCGGGTGTTCTACGGCGGCCTGACGTACAACAGCCACCCGGTCGGCTGCGCGGCGGCCCTGGCGACGATCCGGGTCTACGAGGAGGACCACCTGATCGAGCGGGCGCGCGCGATGGGCGACGTGATGCGGCGCCTCATGGAGGAGCTGGCGGCGCGCCACCCATCCGTCGGCGCGGTGCGCTCGATCGGCCTCTTCGGCGCCATCGAGCTGGTGCGCGACCGCGCCTCCCGCGAGCCGATGGCGCCCTTCAACGGCACCTCCGACGAGATGGCGGCGCTCGCGCGCTTCTTCCGGCAGGAGGGGCTCTACACGATGGTGCGGTGGAACTACTTCTTCACCAACCCGCCCCTCACCATCACCGAGGCCGAGCTGCGCGAGGCGTTCGCGATCATCGATCGCGGCCTGGAGATCACCGACCGGGCGGTGCGGTAGACCCGCCGCCGCCCGCCGGGACCGGCCGGATCACGGGCGCGCCGGCGGCGCCGCGCTCGGCGGCGCGAGCCCGGCCAGCAGCTCGCGCGCCTTGGCCTGGACGAGCCGCTCGTTGCGAGGTCCCATCCTCAGCAGGTGCTTCTCGACGGCCCCGAGCTCCTCCAGGCGCGGATCGGCGAAGAGGTAGCTGCCCTTCACGTTCTCGACCGCCACGTCGCCGTCGCGCACCGGCGCGGCGACGAGCCGGCGCAGGGCCCGGGCCGTGACCGCGTCGAGCGACGCGCCCGGGTAGCCGAGCTCCCGGTAGGCCGCCTCCAGCGCCGCGTGCAGGCTCCTGTAGACGGCGAGGAGCATCGGGGCGTCCACCGAGGCCACCGCGTCGGCGAAGGCGTCGTACCGGTGGTAGGCCTCGGGCGCGATGACCGTCGCGTCACCGCGCCGGGCGACCGAGAACGGGCGCGCCGGCGCCAGGAACTCGAGCTGCCTGCGGGGCGAGACGCCCTCGGCCAGGTTGTCGGTCACGATCGCCCAGCGCCGCTCGAGGCTCCCCTCCTCGAGCCCGCGCCGGTAGAGGGGATGGATGGAGACCGCCGGCAGCGACGGCGCGGCCGGGAGCTCGCGCGCGGGCGGCGCCGCGGGCGC
>JAJYHA010000240.1 GCA_021784995.1 Myxococcales bacterium | reverse complement strand
CGCCGAGGCGCTCGCCCGGCTGGGCGAGCCGGACGGCGCGGCGCGCGAGCTCGACCGCGGCCTCGCCCTCCTCCCCGGCTCGCCGCCGCGATCCGCGGCCGCCGCCTGGAGCGCCCTCTCCGCCGGCCACCCGGTCGAGGCGCGCCGGCTCGCCGAGACGATCGCCGCGCGCACGCCCGGCGAGGTCGCGACCCGCGCCCTGGTGGTGGCCGCGGCGCTCGCCCGCGAGGGGCGGCTCGGCGAGGCGATCGAGCGCGCGCGGTCGGCGGCGGCGGCGCTCCCCGAGGATCCGGGGCCGCTCCTCGCGGTCGCCGGGTACTGCGAGGCGGCCGGCCGGTACGACGACGCCATCGCCGAGGTGGAGCGGGCGGCGGCGCTGCCCGGCCAGGCGCCGGCCGGCTACGCGGCGCGGCTCGCCGCCCTCCGGACGGCCCGCGCGGCGGCGCGCGACCGGAGGATGGAGGAGGAGCTCCTGGGGAGGTGACGCCGGGCGCGCGGGGCCCGGCGACCCGGGCCGGTCAGGCGAGCGCCGCCGCCGGGTGGATCACGTGGATCCGCTCCCCTTCGCGGATGATCCGCGGCTCGGAGAGGCGGCTGCAGCGCGCGCAGAAGCCGCGCGCCCGCCCCCCGGCGATGCGCACCGCCAGGTCGCCGTCGCAGACCGGGCAGCCGCCGAGGATCGTCACGTCGGCGCCGTCCGCCGGGCCCTGGAGGTGTCTTTCCGCCCTCATACCGTGACCGTAAGCACTCCCGGGGCGATGGCAAGCGGGCGCCTCGCCGCGCGCGCCCGGGGGGCGCGTTCGCGGCCCTGGCCCTCCTCGTCGCCCCCCGCGGCGCCCCGATTCCTCCGGGCGCCCCCGGGTCGCGGGTTTGACTCCACGGCGCGTCGCCCGTACCTTCGTCCGCCGTCATGGCGATCGACTGGGCCGCGGAGCGGGTGGTGGTGACTGGCGGCGCCGGGTTCCTCGGGACCTACGTCGTCGAGGAGCTGCGACGGCGCGGGGCGCGCGAGCTCTTCGTCCCGCGCTCGCGCGACTACGACCTGGTGCAGATGGAGGGCGTCCGGGCGCTCTACCGGGACGCGCGCCCGACGGTGGTCTTCCACCTCGCCGCGCGCGTCGGCGGCATCGGCGCCAACCGGGACAACCCCGGCACCTTCTTCTACGACAACCTCATGATGGGGGTGCAGCTCGCCGAGGTCGGCCGGCAGGTCGGGCTGCGCAAGCTGGTCTCCCTCGGCACCATCTGCGCCTACCCCAAGTTCTGCCCGGTCCCCTTCCGCGAGGAGGATCTCTGGAACGGCTACCCCGAGGAGACCAACGCGCCCTACGGGCTCGCCAAGAAGATGCTCCTCGTCCAGAGCCAGGCCTACCGGCAGCAGTGGGGCTTCGACTCGATCGTCCTCTTCCCGGTGAACCTCTACGGCCCCGGCGACAACTTCGACCTCCAGACGTCTCACGTGATCCCGGCGCTGGTCCGCAAGTGCGTCGAGGCGCGCGAGCGGGGCGACCGGCGGATCGTCGCCTGGGGGACCGGCGCCGCGTCGCGCGAGTTCCTGCACGCCCGCGACGCCGCCGAGGGGATCGTCGCCGCGGCCGCGGGCTACGCCAAGAGCGAGCCGGTGAACCTCGGCGCCGGCTTCGAGATCACCGTCCGCGACCTGGTCCCGCTCGTCGCCCGGCTCTGCCGGTTCGAGGGGGAGATCGCCTGGGACCCGTCGAAGCCCGACGGCCAGCCGCGGCGGATGCTCGACACCTCGCGCGCGGCCGCGGAGTTCGGCTGGCGGGCGCGGATCCCCTTCGAGGAGGGGCTCCGGGAGACGGTCGCGTGGTACGAGGGGCGCCGCGGCGCGGGCGCGCCGGCCTGATCGCCGGGCCGGGGACGGGCGACGGCGAACCAGGGGGGCGGACGGTGAAGAGAGCGCTGATCACGGGGATCACCGGGCAGGACGGCAGCCACCTCGCCGAGCTCCTGCTCGACAAGGGCTACGAGGTGCACGGCATCATCCGCCGCTCCTCCTCCTTCAACACCAGCCGGATCGACCACGTCTACCAGGACCCGCACGCCCCGGGCTGCCGCCTCTTCCTCCACTACGGCGACCTGAACGACGCCTCGTCCCTCAACTACCTGCTGCGCAAGCTCAGGCCCGACGAGATCTACAACCTCGGCGCCCAGAGCCACGTCAAGGTCTCCTTCGACGTGCCGGAGTACACCGGCGAGGTCACCGGCCTCGGCGCGACCCGCCTCCTGGAGGCGGCCCGCGAGCTCGGGCTCACCGACGCCCGCATCTACCAGGCCTCGTCCTCGGAGATGTTCGGCGCCTCCCCGCCGCCGCAGAGCGAGGCGACCCCCTTCTACCCGCGCAGCCCCTACGGCTGCGCCAAGGTCTACGCCTACTGGATGGGCGTGAACTACCGCGAGGCCTACGGCCTCCACGTGTCGAACGGGATCCTCTTCAACCACGAGGGGCCGCGCCGCGGCGAGACCTTCGTCACCCGCAAGGTGACCCGCGCCGCCAGCCGCATCAAGCTCGGGCTGCAGGAGAAGCTCTACCTCGGCAACCTCGACGCCCGCCGCGACTGGGGCTACGCGAAGGACTACGTCGAGGCGATGTGGCTCATGCTCCAGCAGCCCCGCGGCGGCGACTACGTCGTCGCCACCGGCGAGGCCCACACCGTCCGCGAGCTCTGCGAGGCGGCCTTCGGCCACGTCGGGCTCGACTACCGCGAGTTCGTCGAGCTCGACCCGCGCTACCTCCGGCCGACCGAGGTCGACGCCCTCCTCGGCGACCCGTCGAAGGCGGCGCGGGAGCTCGGCTGGCGCCCCCGGACGACCTTCGCCGAGCTGGTCCGGATCATGATGGAGTCCGACCTGGCGCTCGCCGAGCGGGAGCGGCGCGCCGGCGCCGGTCCGGCCGTCTCGCGGCACGGGTAGCGCCCCGGCGCCGGGCGCGGCGCCTCCGCCCGGCGCCGCGATGGCCCGCTCGCGATCGCCTTGTGCGGCGGGGGGAGGACGGTCTACCGTCGGGCGGTGTCCGGCCCGCGCGCCCTCGCCTGCCCCCGCTGCGGCTCCGACCGGCTCCGCCGCGCCCACGCCCACCGCTGGTCCCACCGGCTCGTCCGGCGCCTGACCCCCTACCGGCGGTTCGCCTGCCTCACCTGCGGCCACCGCGGCTGGACCGGGGTCGAGCTCCCGCGCACCCCCCCGCGCGCGGGCGACGGCGACGGGGGCCCGGCGCGCCCCCCG
>JAJYHA010000243.1 GCA_021784995.1 Myxococcales bacterium | reverse complement strand
GCAGCGTCGCCGACCGCCAGTAGCGGACCAGCCCCGCGGCCAGCACGACGAGCAGGACGGCACCCAGGTACCCACCGTTCCCGCCCGAGACGAAGGCGACGCCGGCGAGCTCGGCATGCGGTTGCACAGCAGCAGCAAGGCTGGTGGCGATGGCGCCGATGTGCGGCCACACCGCTCCCGTCGTGTGCCGGGGGCCCGCGACCACGAGTGCCAGCGGGTATGCGAGCGCCGCCACCGCCACTCCAACCGCCGCAGCCAAACCCGGCCACGCGTGGGCCAGGGCGGGCCGGACCGCCCTCGCCGCGTCCGAGTACGCGGCGCTCGCCGCGGCGACCGACCCGATCCCGGGGATCCCGCCGGAGCGCCGCGCCGACGTCGGCGACGAGGCCGGGTTCCTGTCGGCCTGGCTCTGGCTCGACGGCGGCGCGCCGCGCCGGGCCGCGCGCCTGCTCGAGGCCTTCGCCCGGGATCACCCCCGGTCGCCCCGCGCCCTCGACGCCGCCTGGTTCGCCGCCTGGGCGCGCCTCGGCGCCGGCGACCGGGAGGGGGCCTCCCGGGCGCTCGCCCGGCTCGTGCCCGGTCCCCTCTCGCCCGGGGCCCTCTACTGGCGGGCGCGGCTCGATCCGACGCCGGAGGGACGGCGCGCGCTGCTCCGGCGCGCGGCCGCGGCCGGCGGCGACGGCTGGTACGGTCTCCTCGCCCGCGCGCGCCTCGCCTCGCTCGGCGAGGCGGCGCCCGGGCCCGGCGACCGGGCGGGCGGCCGCGATCCCGGTGGAGAGGCGCTCCCTGCGGACGCCGTGGAGCGGCTCTCCGGGCCGCTCGAGCTCCTGGCGCTCGGCCAGCGAGCCGACGCCCGGCGCGAGCTCCTGGAGCTCGAGCGCGGCTGGCCCGGTCGCGGCGCCGCGGAGGGGATCGCCCGCCTCGCGTCCTACGCGCGCGAGCCCGACGTCGCCTATCGCGTCGCCCGCGATCGCCTCGGGGTCACCCGCTGGACGCTCCGCTGGTCGTACCCGGACGGGATCCCGGCGGGGGCGCGACAGGCGGCGGGGGCCACCGGCGCCGACCTCGACCTCCTGCGCGCGGTCATCCGCCGCGAGTCGGCCTTCCGCCCCGACGCGAGGAGCAGCGCGGGGGCCGCCGGGCTGATGCAGCTCCTCCCCGCGACGGCGACCCGGCTCGCGGCGCTCACCGGGGCGGAGCCGGCCGCCTCGCCCGGCGATCCGGCGACCGACGTCGCCGCCGGCGCGCTCTATCTCGGCCTGCTGCTCGACCGCTTCGCCGAGCCGGCCGTGGCCTGCGCGGCCTTCAACGCCGGCCCCGCGGCGGCCGAGCGCTGGGCGACCGCCCGGGCCGGGCTCCCGCTCGACGCCTGGGTCGAGGCGATCCCGTTCAAGGAGACCCGCCACTACGTCGAGGAGGTCCTCGCGGCCTGGCAGGCCTACCGGCGGCTCGCCGGGCTCCCTCCCGTCCTCGCCCCCGACCGCCCGATCCCCGGGCCGTCGACGGGCGTCGCCTTCTGACGGGCCTCCCCGGGGCCGCGGCGGCGCCCGGGTCCGGTCACGCGGCGGAGAGCGCGGCCCGGATGGCCTCGCCCATCCTCCGGAGGACCTGCGGCGACACCCCCGGCACCGCCGCGAGCGCCTCCGGGCTCCCCGGGCGCCGGCGGGCGATCTCCACCATCGACGGCTCGCCGAGGACCTTGAAGGGCGGGCGATCCTCCGCCTGGGCGCGCGCCTCCCGGGCGATCCAGAGCGCCCGGAGGACCGCCTGGCCCGACCGGTCGAGCTCGCGCGCCCCCCCCAGCCGGCGCCACCCCTCCTCGTCGAAGACCCGGGGGCGGGACTCGGCGCGGGCCGTCCGCTTGAAGTCCGCCGCGGCCTGGTCGGCCAGGCCGCGCGCGCCCAGCTCGGCGCGGAGCTCGGCCGCGAGGGGGAGCAGGTAGTGGGTGTCGAGCGCCGCGTAGGCGAGCTGCGCGCGCGTGAGGGGCCGGCGGCCCCAGTCCGAGCGCTGGCCGGACTTCGAGAGCCGCACGCCGAAGCGAGCCTCGACGAGGGCCGCCAGGCCGAGCTGCGGGCGCCCGAGCCGCCGCGCCGCGATCATGGTGTCGAAGAGCCTCGGGAGGCGCCAGCCGTAGTCGCGGTGGAGGCAGCGGACGTCGTAGTCCGCGCCGTGGAGCACCGTCTCGCGCCCGTCGCAGAGGACCGCGCCGAGCGGGCCGACGTCGACGGCGATGGGATCGACGATGACGTCCCGGCGCGGGGTGGAGATCTGGATGAGGCAGACGCGCTCGCGGTAGGCGTGGAAGCTGTTCGACTCGGTGTCGACGGCGACGATCGGCTCGTCGCGGAGCTCCCGGGCGAGCTCGGTGACGGCGAGGGGATCGGCGATCAGGACGACGTCGGCGGGCTGCGGCTCGGACATCCGCCGAATGTACCGCGACCGCCCGGCGCGCGCGCGCCCGCCGCCCGCCAAGGCGGCCCGACCGCCCTTCAACCCGGGCGGACGTCTTCAACTGCTCATCGAGCGGACTTGCTCGACTGCTCCGAACACGGGCCCGGGGCCCCTGGCCCGGCGCCCCTTGTGACCTCGCCCTGCCGACGGTACCCTCCGCCGGCGATGGCGCACCTCGATCGACCGGATCCCCGCGCGACCGCCGGCAGGCTCCGCGACGCCGCCCTCGAGCTCGCCGCGGGGGTGACCGACGACCTCCGGCGCACCGACCGTTACACCCGCCTGCGGGCGGCGATCGTCGGCGCCTGGGCGATCCTGGCCGCCGCGAGCCTCTGGGTCGCCTGTCCCCCCACCGGCCCGACGAACTCCCTCGGCGCGGTGGTCGGGATCCTCCCCGGCACGATCATGGGGACGCAGGTGCTCGTCCAGAACGAGTCGCACCGCCACTGGACCGAGGTCTCGCTGGTCCTCGACGGGACCTGGCGCGCCGCGCGCCACACCATCCGGAGCGGCGACCGCCTGGTCCTGCCGGTGACGTCCTTCCGGAGCGGCAGCGACGCCGCCCCCCAGGATCTCCGGCCGCGGACCATCGCCGTCGAGTGCCGCGAGGGGGCGGTCACCGTCCCGATCGCCGCCGCGCACCCGTGACCGCCGGTCACGTCGGCCCCCCGCGCCCCCGGCGCGCGTCCCACTGCTCCGCCGCGGCGAGCTCCTCGCGCCGCGCTCGCTCCCTCCGGCGCGCCGCCGCCCGCCGCTCCTCGAGCCGCTCCACGCCGCGGCGCGCCGCGCGGGCGGCG
>JAJYHA010000335.1 GCA_021784995.1 Myxococcales bacterium | reverse complement strand
GCCCCGCCGTGGCGCGGCGCGGGCGCGGCCGCGCCGTCCGGTGGAGCGCCGCCGACGGGGGCCGGGCCGGCGCGTCCGAGGAGCACGTCGTCGCCGAGGGGCTCGCCGAGGGCCTCGCGCGGGAGGGCCACGCGCCAGAGCGTCCCGCGGTTGTCGCGGTGGAGCGGCCGGGCGAAGCCCCGCTCCACCAGGGCGTCGAGGACCCGGAGGAGCCGCCGCTCGGAGAGGCGGGTGCGCCCCATGAGCTCGCGCTTCCCGGCGCGGGCCCAGTTGCGCCCCTCCCCGTAGGAGAGCCGGAGGAGGTGGAGGTAGACCGCCTGCTCCTCCGCCTCGAGCAGGGCGGAGATCCGGTCGAAGGCGTCGAGGGGGATCGGGGCGAAGTGGCTCCGGACCCGCGCCGCGCCGAGGAGCTCGCCGGCGAACGGGACGCGGCGCATCTCCCCGGGGGCCAGCCGCTCGGGGGCGACGTGGTCCGGCGCCAGCGGCGCGGTCGAGAGGCCGGCGCACCCGCGGACTCCACGGTACTGGGCACCGCCGGTCGACACCGCCGCCTCCGTCCTCGCGACTCGAGGAGGCCAGCGTAATCCGGCGATATCGAGGGTCAACTTTCCGGCCGGAGGCCGGCGCGCCGTCTAGATGAGGCCGCGGCTCCGGCGGAGGAGCTCGATCGTCTTCTGGTACTCGATCTCGAAGGCGCTCGTCCCCTCCTGCAGGTGCTTCAGGCGGGCGCGCGCCTCGCGGTCGATCTCGTCGTCGACGTCGAGGTGACGCTTGAAGATGCCGAAGATCTTCTTGCGGAGGACGTTGTCCTCGGTGAAGACCTCCTCGACGTTGCGGGAGACGAGCAGCGACTCGATCATCTGGCCGATGACGTACTCGATCCCCTCGTCGCCCATCTTGAAGCCGCGGACGTCGGCCATCTCGCGCTTCACCTGGTTGAAGCGCGAGTGGTCGTAGCCGCGCCGCTCGAGCGCCTCGCGGGTCGCGCCGTTCACGCGCTCCTCGGCGGCGAGGTACTCCTTCATGATGGCGGCGACGTCCATCTCGGCGTCGCCGATCCGGAGGGTCTCCACCTCGACATCGCCGTCCTGCATGAGCGTCTGCACGACCTCACGGGCGATGGTTGGGATGACCTTGGGGTAAAGCCTCATGTGAGGAATCCTCGGTTCGGCGACCGCGGCCGCCGCCGTGGCCCGATGGTGCGCCGGAGCGAAGACCGCAGAGTGAAAGTAGTGCCGTATAAACCCCAAGCCCAGCGGATGGGCAAGGGAAAACTATCTCTTTCGGGCACCTCGCGCCCCCGGAACGGACCGCCCGGCGGGGGCCTCCCCCGACGGGGGCCCGCGCCGGACGCGGCGGACCCGATTCACGGATCGTAGAGGCCCGGGGAGGTCCGCGCAGCCCCTTCAGCGCGCGCCGTAGATCTTCATGACGGCGTCGAGGAGCTGGAGCGCCTCGGCGCGCGGCCGCTGGAAGGCGTTCCGGCCCATGATCGACCCGAAGGCGCCCCCCTCGGCGATCCCGCGGATCTCGGCGAGGACCTCGTCGGTCCCCTTCGCCTCGCCGCCGGAGAAGATCACGATCCGCCGGCCGTTGAAGGCGCTCTGGACCACGTGGCGCACGCGCTCGGCGAGCGTCTTGATCGGGATCTGGTACTTCTCGTAGACCTTCTTCGCCTCGGGGTGCTCGACCAGCTCCTTCGGCGGCTTCACCTTGATGACGTGCGCCCCCATCTGGGCGGCGATCTGGGCTGCGTAGGCGGCGATGTCGACGGCCGTCTCTCCCTCCTTGGACACGCCGCTCCCGCGCGGGTAGCTCCAGACCACCACCGCGAGGCCGCTCGCCTTCGCCTCCTCGGTCAGCTCGCGCAGGTGCTCGAGCTGGCTGTTCCGGGCGTCCGACCCCGGGTAGATCGTGTACCCGATCGCCGCGCAGCCGAGCCGCACCGCCTCCTTCACCGAGCCGGTGACGGCCGAGCACGGGGCCCCGCCGAGCTTGGAGAGCGAGTCGGAGTTGTTGAGCTTGAGGATGAGCGGGATCTGACCCGCGAACTCGGCCGCGCCGGCCTCGATGAAGCCGAGGGGGGCCGCGTAGGCGTTGCACCCGGCGTCGAGGGCGAGCTGGAAGTGGTACCGGGGGTCGTAGCCCTCGGGGTTGGGGGCGAAGGACCGGGCCGGGCCGTGCTCGAACCCCTGGTCGACGGGGAGGATGACCAGCTTGCCGGTCCCGGCGAGCCGCCCGGTCATCAGGAGCCGGTGGAGGTTGGCGAGCGTCCCCGGACTGTCGGACGCGTACCAGGAGAGGATCTGCTTCACTCGCTCGGTGGTGGCCATGGGGCGGGCTCCAGGGGTGGGAGGAGGTCGATCCTCCGGGCGGGCCGCCCGAGGACGGCGCATCTTCCGGTCAACCGCCGCTCGATTGCAAGCGAGCCGTGCGCCCGTGGCAGAGCGCCACGAAGCCGCACTCCTCGGCGGTGCACCGCGCCACGCTCCGCCCGAGCTCCTCCGGCCCACGGCCGCCCGCGCCCGCCGCCGCCGCCCGCGCGAGCGCCGCCGCGCTCCGCTCGATCCAGGCGATCTCCGCCTCCCCCGCGACGCCGTCGTGCGCGCGCGCGGCGCCCCGCAGGAACTGGAGGCGGGTCTCCACCGCCGCGCCGGTGGCCCGCCGCACCGCGAGCGCGTAGGTGGCGAGCTGGAGCCGGTACCGCCCCGCCGCGCCCGGCCGGTCGAGCGCGTACTTGAAGTCGACGAGGAGCGCCGGCTGGCCCCCGGGCCGCAGCAGGAGCGCGTCGATGGCGCCGGCGAGGTGCGCCGGCGGTCCCGCGCCGTCGTCGATCCGCAGCGTGAAGGGGATCTCCCGGCGCAGCCGCCCCGCCGCCGCCGCGGCCACGAGCTCCTGCCCGCCGGGGCCGTCGAGGAAGCGCGCCAGCTCGTCGACGATGCGGCGCACGCCGGGAGTGCGGGGATCGTGCCCCCGGCGCGACGCCACCTCCTCCATCCGCGCGCGGCGCGCCTCGCCGGCCAGGGTGAGATCGACCTCGGCGAGGATGGCGTGCGCGAGCGTCCCGCGCTCGGTGGCCCGGCCGGGGTCGTCCTCCGCCCCGCCGCGCTCGCCGCGCGGCTCGACGCGCCCCTCGACGTGGAGCAGGTGGTGGCGGCGCGGGCAGCGGGCGAACTCGGCGAGCGCCGTCACCGCCATCGCCGGTGGCCCCCCCGCCGTGCCGCGGCCGAGGAGCGGCGTGGCGATCCCCGCC
>JAJYHA010000381.1 GCA_021784995.1 Myxococcales bacterium | reverse complement strand
GGAGCGCAAGGAGGCCGAAGCGCGCACGCTCCGCGCGCTGGCCGAGGCCCAGGCGCGCGGCCAGGTGGAGCTGCGGCTCCGCGAGGAGGCGCACGCCCAGGAGGTGCAGCGCCTGCAGGCGGAGCTGGAGGAGCGCTCGCGCCGGCTCCACGACGCCGAGCTGGAGCTGCGGCGGGCGAGGAGCGGCGGCGACCTGCGGGCCGGTCCGGACGCGGCGAACGGGTCGGCGCCGGACGAGATCTCCGGCGCGGATCGACGCGCCGGCTGAGCGCCGGCCGCGGGCCCGGCCGGCGGTTGCGCCGGCGGCCGTCGCGCGACAAGAGAGGGGTGGAATGGACCTGCTCTCGAGCGCGCTCCTGGCCGGCTTCCCTCACGGCTTCACCACCCGCTCCGGGGGCCGCTCGCGACCGCCGTTCGATTCGCTCAACCTCGGCGGCGCCGTGGGCGACGACGGCGACGCGGTGGCGGCGAACTGGGCGGCGTTGCGGTCGGCCACCGGTCTGGCGTTCGCGCGCGTCCGGCAGATCCACGGCGACCGGGTGACGGTCGCGCGCGCGCCGGCGGAGCCGCTCGAGGAGGCGGACGCCGTCGTGTCGCTCGTGCCCGGAGTGGCGGCGTGCGTCGCGGTGGCGGACTGCGTCCCGGTCCTCATCGGCGACCCGCGGTCGGGCGTGGTGGCCGCCGTCCACGCGGGGTGGCGCGGGACGCTCGCGCGCACCGCGGCGCGGGCGGTCGAGGCGCTCGTACGCGAGGCGGGCGCGCACCCGCCGGACCTCCTGGCCGCGATCGGTCCGGCCATCGGTCCCTGCTGCTACGGGGTCTCGCCCGACCTCGCGGCCTGCTTCCGCGACGCGCTGGGGAACCGGGTGGCAGAGGTGCGCGGCGGGGCCCCGCACCTGGACCTGTGGCTCGCGAACGAGCTGATCCTCCGCCGCGCCGGGCTGTGCCGGGAGCGCATCGAGGTCCTGGGTCGCTGCACCGCCTGCGAGCCGCGGACCTTCTTCTCCCATCGGCGGGATGGGGGGGCCACCGGACGCCAGGTGGGATTCATCGCACCTGCCGCCCAGCGCAGCCCGGGCGGGGCCCCGCTTTCTTGACTTGATCTCCGGAGAGGACCGACAATTTTCGCGGTCTTCGGACCCCGTGCGCGCGTGTGTGCCCGGGGGTGCCGCCAAGGAGCCATTTCGCATGCGCTCGTCCTGCCTCGCCCTCGTTCTCGCGCTCGTGCCGGCGCTGGCGGCCGCGCAGGCCGACGCCTTGAAGCGCGCGCGCGCCACCGGAGACGTGGTCCGCACCGGGACCGCTCGCGTGACCGACGCCGCCGACGCGGCGCTGGCGCCTGACCCCACGGGCGGCGCGGCCCGCGCCGGTGCCGCCGTCGCGCCGACGGGCGACTCGGTGGGCGCGCAGCCGGCGCGACCTCCGGCCGCCGGCGTCTCGGGCGAGGTCGACCTCGACGCGGCGCAGGCCTCGGCCGGTGCGGGCGCGGCCCCCGAGACCTACGTGGTCCAGCGCGGGGACACGCTGTGGGATCTCTCGGCGCGCTTCCTGAACACGCCCTGGTACTGGCCCAAGCTCTGGTCCTACAACCCCCAGATCGCGAACCCGCACTGGATCTACCCCGGCAACGTCCTCCGCTTCCATCCGGGCACGGACGGGCAGCCGCCGAGCGTCGAGGTGGTCGCGGCGGAGGCGCAAAGCCAGCCGGAGGCCTCCGCCGACGCCACTCCGGCCGACGGCGGCTACGGCGACGAGGTCACGGTCGGCGGCCGTTACAAGATCGGCTACGTGCGCCCCCGGAGCGTGCGTGCGCGCCACGACAGCTTCGTCACGCCGGGCCAGGTGGAGGAGTCGGGGGTCATCACCGCGGCGTTCGAGGAGAAGCTGCTGCTCAGCCCGTACGACCGCGCCTACGCGCGCTTCGTCGATCCCGCAAAGGTCCGGCCCGGCGGGACCTACCTGCTCTACACGAAGGACCACGAGGTGCGGCACCCGGTGACGGGAGAGCTCTTCGGCTACAGGTCGACCATCGTGGGTGCCGCTCGCGTGGTGAGCCTCGACGGGCGGACCGCGACGATCGAGATCACCCGCGCGTACGATCCGATCGAGCGCGGGACCCTCATCGGGCCGTGGACCGACGCCGGCGTGCGCCGGGTCCGGTCGCGGCCGAACGAGAAGGAGCTGACCGGCTTCATCATCGCCACGCAGCAGGACCTGGTCTCCGAGATCGGCGAGCACCACGTCGTGTTCGTCGATCGCGGCCGTGCCGACGGTGTCGAGGAGGGAAACCTCTTCACCGTCGTCCGCTCGGGTGATCCCTACGGCCGGCAGGAGATGGACGTCATCCAGGACGCGAGGAGCTCCGATCTGCCGGCCGAGGACATCGGCACGCTCATGGTGATCGACGCCCAGCAGACCGCCTCGGCGGCGCTGGTGGTGCGCAGCCTGCGAGAGCTCTACGTGGGCGACAAGGTCGAGATGCGCGTCGCGAGCGCGGTGACGCACTGAATCGAGGGCCCGGTCCCCGAGGCCCTCGAGTCGCTCCGGGCACGCCCATAGCGTGCTGGATTCACGCCTGTTTTTCTCGGGCGGCGCCGCCGGTCTCCTTGACGCTGTGGGACCTGGCGAGTATACCGACCCGCCTCCATGGACCCCGCTCGTACCCTCCTTCGAGGTGATGAAGGCTGGCCAGCGTGCCTGACGGGAATGCCGGATGCGCCCGCCAGGCTCCGGGTCCGCGGAGCGCTCGAGCGCCCTGGCGAGCACCGGGTGGCCATCGTCGGCACCCGGAGGGCCGATCGGTACGGCCTCGACCTGACCGCCGAGATCGCGGGCGATCTGGCGAGAGCCGGCGTGTGCGTGGTCTCGGGAGGAGCGGAGGGCATCGACGCCGCCGCGCACCAGGCGGCGCTCGACGCAGGTGGGCGCACCATCGCGGTCCTCGGCACGGGGCTGGACGTCGCCTACCCGGCGGGACACCGCGCGCTCTTCGAGCGCATCGTCCGCTCCGGCGGGGCGCTGGTCTCGGAGTACGAGGACGGCGCGCCCGGCGCCCGCTGGACCTTCCCGCGCCGGAACCGCATCGTCAGCGCGCTCTCGGAGGCGGTCGTCGTCGCGCGCGCGGGCGCGCGGAGCGGCGCGCTCATCACGGCGGAGCGGGCGCGCGAGCAGGGGATCCCCGTCCTCGCGGTGCCGGGTGACGTCCGCCAGCCCGGCTCGGCGGGCCCACTCGCGCTGCTGCGCACCGGGGCCCGG
>JAJYHA010000483.1 GCA_021784995.1 Myxococcales bacterium | reverse complement strand
TCCGCCTCGACCGCGACCGGGCGCGGGCCGTGCCCGAGGCGCTGGTGCGCCGCCTGGCCGAGCTCCAGTCGGCGGCGCTGGTGGCCTGGCGCGACGCGCGCGAGCGGAGCGCCTTCGAGGGCTTCGCGCCCTCGCTGGAGCGCCTGGTCGAGGTGCGGCGGGAGATGGCCGACGCGCTCCTGCCCGCCGTGCACGGCGCGGCCGCCGAGCGGTACGACGCCCTGCTCGACGGCCACGAGCCGGGGATGCGCGCGGCCCGCCTGGAGGCGCTCTTCTCCCGCATGACGGCCTGGCTGGTGCCGATGGTGGCGCGCCTGGCCGACGGGCCGCGCCCGCCCGATCCGGCGCGGGGGCTGCGCCTGGGCGAGGAGGGGCAGTGGCAGCTCGGGCTGGAGGTCGTCCGCGCCATGGGGTTCGACCTCGAGGCCGGACGGCAGGACCGCTCGGTGCACCCGTTCACCGTGGCGCTCGATCCCTCCGACGTGCGGGTCACGACGCGGATCGTCCCCGACCTGCCCTTCTCCGCGCTCTTCTCCAGCGTCCACGAGGCCGGACACGGCCTGTACGAGCAGGGGCTGCCGGCCGAGCACCGGCGCGACGCGCTGGGAGTGGCCGCGTCGATGGGGCTCCACGAGTCGCAGTCGCGCCTGTGGGAGAACATGGTGGCGCGGTCGCTCCCCTTCTGGCGCCACCTCCACCCGCGCCTGTGCGCGCTCCAGCCGGCCGCGCTGGTGGGACTCTCGGCGGAGGCGCTGCACCGCTCGGTGAACCGGGTGGAGCGCTCCCTCGTGCGCGTCGAGGCGGACGAGGTGACCTACAACCTGCACGTCGCGCTCCGCTTCCGGCTCGAGCTCGCGCTCTTCCGGGGCGACCTGCGGGTCCGCGACCTCCCGGGCGCCTGGGACGAGGCCTCGGAGCGGCTCCTGGGCGTGCGGCCACCCCGCGCCGCGCTCGGGGTGCTGCAGGACGTCCACTGGGCGTGGGGAGAGTTCGGCTACTTCCCGACCTACACGGTGGGCAACTGCTACGCCGCCTCGCTCTTCGCCGCCGCCCGGCGCGCGCTCCCCTCCCTCGACGACGACGTCGCCGAGGGCCGCCTGCTCCCGCTGCTCGGCTGGCTGCGCGAGCACGTCCACCGGCACGGCCGCGCGCTGGAGGCCGAGGAGATCGTGCGGCGCGCGACCGGCACGGGGCTCCAGGACGACGACCTCCGCGCCTACCTCGAGGCGCGGCACGGCGCGGGGGCGCCGGCGTGAGGCGGGCGCGCCCGGTCGCCGGGGAGGGGCGCGCCACGGGCAGCCCGGTGGACCTCCGCGTCCGCGCCGTCGCCAAGGTCAACCTCGTCCTGCGCGTCGGGCCGGCACGCGCCGACGGCTACCACGAGCTCGCCACGCTCCTCGTCCCGCTCTCGCTCGCGGACGAGGTGCGCGTGCGCCTCCGGCCGGGGGACCCCGGACCCGTCGTGTGCCGGGTGCCCGGGCGCCCCGAGCTCGCGGGGGCCTCGAACCTCGCCGCGCGCGCCGCCGAGGGCTTCCGGGCCCGGTTCGGCATCGCGGACGCGGTGGAGATCACCATCGTGAAGCGGATCCCGGTCACGGCCGGGCTGGGTGGCGGCAGCTCCGACGCGGCGGCCGTGCTCCGGGCGCTGGCGCTCGCCTACCGGATCGGCGACGCCGCGCCCCTCTCCGGGCTGGCGCTCGCCGTCGGCTCGGACGTCCCGTTCTTCCTGGGCCCCGGCCCCGCATGGGGACGCGGGCGCGGCGAGCTGCTGACCCCGGCGCGCGTGCCCGCGCTCGATCTGGTGCTCCTCTTTCCGCGCGACCCGCGCCTCGCCATCCGCGCCGGCGACGCCTATCGATGGCTCGACGCGTCGCGTCAGGGCGCTCCGCCACCGCGCCTCCCCGCTCCGCCCCGCGGCGAGTGGCGCCCAGCCATGGCCCGCAACGACCTGCAAGAGCCCGCCTTCGAGCGCCATCCGGAGCTGCGGCGGCTCCAGGCCCACCTTGTGGGATGCGGGGCGAGCCCAGCTATAATGTCGGGCAGCGGTCCGACCGTTTTCGGGGTCTTCGCGGATCGGGCGGGGGCACGGCGCGCCGCGCGCGAGGTAGAGCGGATCGATCACGAGGTGGAGGTCCACGTCGTTCGCACCTTGCACCGGCGTCCGGGGGTCTCCCCATGGAAATCACCGAGGTACGCATCTTCCCGGTCGCCGAGGAGAAGCTGAAGGCGTACGTCACCATCACGCTCGATCACTGCTTCGTGGTGCGCGACCTGAAGGTGATCCACGGCAACTCCGGCCTGTTCATCGCCATGCCCGCCAAGCGGCGAAAGGACGGCACCTTCAAGGACATCGCGCACCCCCTCAACTCGGAGACGCGCGAGCGGATGGAGAGGGCGATCCTCGCCGAGTACGAGCGGGAGACGGGCAAGGAGGACGCACCGCCCGCCCGCGCCAGCGCGGCCGGGGAGTGATCGGCGGTGGCGCCGCCGGCGCCTTCTCGGGTCGACGGCGTCAGGGTCCTTCTGTATAAGCGGCCCGTCGGTGACGCGTGGCGCGGCCGACGCTCGGGAATCCTCACTCGCCTGCAGCGAGACCGCAAGGGTCTCGCCACCGGAGGTCGTCGCGATGCATCCGAATGTCAACGGCTACAAGATCTTCGCGGGGAACTCGAACCTCTCGCTCGCGCAGGCCGTCTGCGCCCACCTCGACCAGGCGCTCTCCAAGGCGACGGTGGGGCGCTTCTCCGACGGCGAGATCCAGGTGGAGATCGCGGAGAACGTGCGCGGGGCCGACACGTTCGTCATCCAGTCCACCGGCCGCGACGCCAACCAGAACCTGATGGAGCTGCTCATCGTGATCGACGCGCTCAAGCGGGCGTCGGCCGGCTCCATCGTGGCGGTCATCCCCTACTACGGCTATGCGCGACAGGATCGGAAGGTGGCGCCGCGCACGCCGATCACGGCCAAGCTGGTGGCCGACCTTCTCGAGGCGGCGGGCGCCACGCGCGTCGTCTCGATGGACATGCACGCCGGGCAGATCCAGGGCTTCTTCAACATCCCCTTCGATCACCTCTACGCCGCACCCGTGCTGCTCGACCACATGAAGCGGCGGTTCGACGGCAAGGGGGACGACCTGGTGGTCGTCTCTCCCGACGCGGGCGGTGTGGAGCGCGCCCGCGCCTACTCGAAGCGCCTCGGCGCCGGGCTCGGCATCGTCGACAAGCGGCGGACCAAGCCCAACGTGGCCGAGGTGCTGAACGT
>JAJYHA010000404.1 GCA_021784995.1 Myxococcales bacterium | reverse complement strand
CCGCTCGGGGCCGAGCGGCTTGCCGGGGGCGGAGAGCTCCGCCCGGTCCTGCACCCGGGCCGCCCCGAGCGAGCTCAGGTAGGGCGCCTCGGCGGTCCGGCCGGTCGACGCGACCACGGTGTAGCCGCGCCGTGCCAGGAGCGCGATCGCCACGCTGCCCACGCCGCCCGCGGCGCCGGTGACCAGGATCTCCCCGCTGCCGGGGGTCACGCCGTGGCGCTCCAGCGCCAGGACCGACAGCATGGCCGTGAACCCGGCCGTGCCGATGGCCGCCGCCTGGCGCTCGTCGAACGGGGGTGGGATCTTCACCAGCGCGTCGGCCGGGACGCGCGCCCGCTCCGCCAGGCCGCCGAAGTGCGTCTCTCCCAGGCCCCAGCCGTTCAGGACCACGCGATCGCCCGGCCCGAAGCCGGGCACCCGGCTCGCCTCGACGGTGCCGGCGACGTCGATGCCGGGCACCATGGGGAACTTCCGGACCACCGGCGACCTGCCGGTCAGCGCCAGCGCGTCCTTGTAGTTCAGGGTGGAGAAGCCGACCCGCACCGTGACGTCCGCGTCGGGGAGCTGCGCGTCGTCCAGCTCGGTGAGCCTCGCCGTGGTGCCGCTCGCCGCCTTCTCGATCAGGATCGCCCTGAACATGCCGCCTCCGAGGTGCCGCCGCGCCGTGGGTGGAGGCCGCCGAGGTTACAACGTCGCACCGGGGCCTGCACGCGAAAGGCGCTGGAGGTCGGCCCCCGTGCGGGCTATGACGGAGCGCATGGCACGAGACCCCGAGGGAGGCGACACGGCGCTGCAGGGCGACGCGGTGGTGGTCCCGCACGAGCGGCTCCGCGCGACCGCGGCCGCGCTGCTGCGGGCCGCCGGCGTCGTCGAGGCGGACGCCCGCGTGGTCGCCGATCACCTGGTGGACGCCAACCTGTCGGGCCACGACAGCCACGGCGTCGGCATGCTCCCCCAGTACGTGCGCGGCATCCGGAGCGGGAGCGTCGACCCCCGGGCGCACGTGGCGATCGAGGATCGCGGCGGTGCGGTGCTGGCAGCCGACGGCCGGCGAGGGCTCGGCCAGGTGGTCGCGCGCGAGGCCGTCGCGGCGGCCATGGAGCGCGCGCGCGCCGTCGGCGTGGCCCTGGTCGCGCTCCGCAACGCGTCGCACGTGGGGCGCGTCGGCACCTACGGCGAGCAGGCCGCCGCCGGGGGATTCCTCTCCGTCCACTTCGTGAACGTGGTGGGGCACCCGCCGCTCGTCGCGCCGTTCCGCGGGAGCGACGCGCGCTTCTCGACCAACCCCTTCTGCGTCACCATCCCGCGCCAGGACCGGCCGCCCATCGTGCTCGACTTCGCGACCAGCATGGTGGCCCTGGGGAAGACGCGCGTCGCGCTGAACCGGGGCGAGCCGATGGACGAGGGCGTGCTCGTCGACGCCGAGGGGAGGCCGACCCGCGACCCCGCCGTCATGTGGCGCGTGCCCCGCGGGGCCATCCTGCCCTTCGGCCTGCACAAGGGCTACGGGCTGGCGCTCGCGTGCGAGCTGCTGGCCGGGGCCCTGACGGGCGGCGGGACGGCGTCGACCGTCGCCTTCGAGACGGACCGCATCACCAACAACATGCTCAGCTTCGTGATCGACCCGGGCCGGCTCCCCGGCGCGGCGACGCTCGAGCGCGAGATGACCGCGGCGGTGGAGCACGTGAAGGCCTCCCCGCCCGCCGATCCCTCGCTGCCCGTGCTGATCGCGGGAGAGCCGGAGCTCGCCTGGCGCGCGCTGCGGCGCGCCTCCGGCATCCCGATCGAGCGCGCCACCTGGGAGCAGCTCGTCGCGGCGGCCGCGTCGGTCGGGCTCGCGCTCTGATCCGGCCGGCGCGTGCGCGCGCGGCGCCCGTCAGGTGCGGAGCGGCCTGGGCAGCGCCCCGCCCTTCTCGAAGACCACGCCCGGCCCGTAGCGCGCGACGATCTTCTTCTTCGTGTCGAGGCCGGTCGCCTCGATGACGAACTTCGGCACCCGGCGCGCGTTGCCGTCGGCCACCCAGCGCGCGATGTCCTCGGGGCGCAGGCGGCGGCCATGGCGCCGCCGCGGGCGGCCCTCGATCGAGAGGCTCCGCTCCAGCTCGGCCGCGGCGAGCAGGGCGACGTGGCGCTGGATGGCCGGAACCACCTTCCGGATCGACTGCGCGACCGCGTGCGCGACCAGCTGCTCGATGCTCACCGACGTGCGGGCCATGGAGCTCCCCCGGGCAAGATTTGACCCGCAGTCTTGCACCGCACCGGGAAGACGGCGCGATCCTTTTTGGGGATGATTGCGTCCACGGCGCACAATCGATTGGCGATGACCCTGCGTCAATGTCGCCCCGCGCCGGGCGCCCGGGCCGGCGCCGCGTCCGGTCAGGGCGCCACGACCTCGATCTCGCCGTGGTTCGGGTTCGCCGCGGCGTGGAGCCTGCAGTAGTAGTAAACGATCGTGCCGGGCACGGCGGTGGAGGGGACCTGGATCACCCAGCTCGAGGTGAAGGGCGGGGAGGCGAACTCGATCCCTCCCGCGCTGCCCGCGGGGCCGGAGTCGCTCGGTGCAGCCTCGCTCGTGACGTCGTGCTCGAAGGGGTCGAGGTTCAGGACCAGCACGGACGAGCCGGGGGTCGCCGTCACGCGCTGCGGCGAGAAGGCGTAGCTCAGGATCCGCACCGTCGTCGCCGTGGCGCCGGCGGGCGTATCGGTGCCGGTCGCGGTCCCGCAGCCGAGCGCGGCCAGGAGGAGCGCCGCCGCGAGGAGGCGGCGCCCCGGCGGGGCGGGCGTGGAGGGGACGCGGTGGGAGGAGTGGGTGCGCAGGGCGCGCGGACCGGCTGGCTCCTGGGCTCGCGGCACGAGCCCAGGCTACCCTGTCCGAGGCGGGAGCGACACCACGTCCCGCAGGTGGCCCCGCCGTTCGTGGTGGCAGCGTGCCGGGGACGGCGCGGAGGACACGATGGGATCTGAAGCGGAGCAGCACCCCCGGCGACGTCCTTCGGACCATGACCGCTCCGGTCCTGGCGTCGCGACGAGCCGCCCGGGCGCGCCGGGAGGGGGAACGCGCCACCGAACGGTCCTGGTGACCGGCGCCTCGAGCGGGCTGGGGCGCGGTCTCGCGCTGCACTACGCGCGCGCCGGGGCGACGGTGCACGCGCTGGCGCGCCGCGGGCCGGAGCTGGAGGCGCTGGCGACGGAGGCGGCCGCCGCGCCGGGCCGCGTGCTGCCCTGCGTGGTCGACGTGACCGACGCCGGGGCGCTGGCGGCGGCGATCGAGGCCGCGCAGCGCAGCGCGGGGGGCGCGCTCGACCTGGTGGTGGCCGGCGCGGGGGCGGGCGACCTCACGCCGGCGCGGCGGATGGACTGGCGCGTGGTGAAGCGCGTGCTCGACCTGAACGCCTCCGCCGCCTGCGTCACGATCGCCGCGGCGCTGCCGGCCATGGTGGCGCGCGGGCGCGGCACGGTGGTGGCGATCTCCTCCCTGGCCGCGTTCCGCGGCCTGCCGCGCGCGGGCGCCTACTGCGCCAGCAAGGCCGCGCTCCACGCCTTCATGGAGAGCCTCCGCGTCGACCTGGCGGGCACGGGCGTGGAGGCGCTCACGGTCTGCCCCGGCTTCGTCCGGACCCCCCTGACGGCCGGGCGGGAGGATGCCCTGCCGTGGCTGGTGGAGCTCGACGACGCGGTGCGCGCGATGGCGCGCGGGATCGAGCGCGGGGACGCGCTCATCTCGTTTCCGCTCCCGCTGCGCGCCCTGGTCGCGCTGCTCAGGCTGGTGCCGCGCCGGCTCTACGAGCCGCTGGCGGGTCGTCGTCGGCGGCGGTGATCGACCGCGGCGGTGGTCTCCCCCGGAAGACGAGAGCGGAGCGAGGGAGATCCCCCGCTCCGCCCGGAACTGCCGCTCGGGGTGGCTACGCCTTGACGATGCAGTCGGTCGGGCAGACGGACATGCAGGTGGGGTCGCCGCCGTGGCTGGCGCACTCGTCGCACTTGCTCGCGTCGATGACGTAGAAGTCGTCGCCCTGCGAGATCGCCTGGCTCGGGCACTCCGCCTCGCAGGCGCCACAGCTGGTGCAGTCTTCGGTGATCTTGTTCGCCATTGCTCCCTCTCTCCCGGTCTGAGCCGACGCCTGACTGGGCCACGCACGGACACGCCTCGGACCGGGGGACCACGTCGTCGGATTTCGGCTGCAGCCATGCACACGGCGCGCCAGGGTCTCGCTCGGGCCGGGAGCGCCAGAACTTCGCGGGATCGTGGTGGAGGGGAGCGCAACCCCGACTTGAGCGGGCGCAAAGTCACGCGCTGCCCGCAAATACTGCGCTGCCTCCGCCGCTCCCTCACCTCACAGGGCCAGGTAGGCTCTCCGCACCTGCTCGTCCTGCAGCAGGATCCTGCTCGGGCCCTCCAGCGCCACGCGGCCCGACTCGAGCACGTAGGCGCGGTCGGCGAGCCGGAGCGACTGCTGGACGTTCTGCTCCACGAGGAGCACGGTCACGCCCTGCTGCCGGACGTCGGCCAGCGTCCGGAACAGGCCCTGGGTGACCACGGGGGCGAGCCCGAGCGAGAGCTCGTCCACGATGAGCAGCCGCGGCTCCGACATCAGCGCCCGGCCGATGGCCAGCATCTGCTGCTCTCCGCCCGAGAGCGTGCCCGCCTCCTGGGCCGAGCGCTCGGCGAGGCGCGGGAAGATCCCCAGCACGCGCTCCAGGTTCGCGGCCCGGGCGCGCCGCGCGCGCCGGAGGTAGGAGCCGAGCAGCAGGTTCTCGCGCACCGACATCTGCGGGAAGACCTGCCGCCCCTCGGGCACGCACGCGATGCCGGCGTCGACCACCGCGTGCCCCGTGAGCCCGGCGATGGGTCGCCCGCCGAACGTCACCGTCCCGCTGCTCGGCCGCAGCAGCCCGGTGATGCAGCGGATGAGCGTCGTCTTGCCGGCGCCGTTCGATCCGAGCAGGGCCACGATCTCGCCCTCCCCGACGTCGAGGCTGGCGCCGAAGAGGACCTGCGCGTCGCCGTAGGACGCGAAGACCTCACGCACCGCGAGCATCGTCGGCGCCCCCCAGGTAGGCCGCGATCACGGCCGGATCGGCTGCGATGGCGGCGGGTGCCCCCTCCGCGATCTTCCTCCCGTAGTTCAGCACCACCACGCGGTCGGAGAGCCCCATGATCACCTTCATGATGTGCTCGACGATGACGATGGTGACGCCGGAGTCGCGCACGCGGCGGATGAGGCCGACCGTCTCCTCGGCCTCGGTCGCGTTGAGCCCGGCCACCACCTCGTCGAGGAGGAGGAGCCGGGGCTCGAGCGCGAGCGCCTTGGCGATCTCGAGGCGCTTGCGCGAGGGCAGGTTGAGCGCTCCCGCCTCCAGCCCCGCCAGCCGCCCCATGCCGAGGAAGTCGAGCACGCCCATCGCGTGTCGCTCCGCGGCGACGCGGGTGGGGTGGCGCAGGTAGGCCGCGACCACCACGTTGCCGAGCACCGTCAGGCGCGGGAAGGGGCGGACGACCTGGAAGGTGCGGCTCACGCCGCGGCGGGCGAGCTCCCAGGGCGGGCGCCCGGTCGCGTCGCGGCCCAGGACCTCCAGCGTGCCCTGCGTCGGCCGGAGGTAGCCGCTGATGAGGTTGAAGAGCGTGGTCTTGCCGGCGCCGTTGGGGCCGATGAGGCCCAGGATCTCCCCCTCGGCGACGTCGAAGCTGACGCCGTTCACGGCCGGCAGGCCGCCGAACTCCTTGCTAACCGATCGGGCCGACAGCGCGACGCCCATGGCGCAGCCTCCTCCACGCGGTCCCCAGCCGGCCGGCCAGCCCGTCCGGCGCCCAGCGCACCACCACCACGATCAGCACGCCGTAGATGAACAGGCTCGCCTGCTGGAACGTGCTCCGGAACGCCTCCTGGAACCCGAGCAGCACGAACGCGCCCAGCACGGGCCCGAAGAGCGTCCCCATGCCGCCCACGATGGCCATGAGGACGAGCTGGACGCTCAGATCGAGCCCGAACACGCCGTGCGGCTCGAAGAAGGAGAGGTAGATCCCGTAGAGCGCGCCGCCCACCACGGTCAGGGCCGCGCTGAGGGCGAAGGCGGCGAGCTTCACCCGCGCCGGGTTCACGCCCAGCGCCATCGAGGAGTCCTCGTCCTCGCGCACCGCCTCCAGGTAGGCGCCGAAGCGCGACGTGCCCACGCGGTACGAGGCGAGGAGGGCGAGGGCGAGCACGGCGAGCGCGAGGTAGAACTGGACCCCGCGGCTGAAGAGGCTCAGGCCGAAGGGCGACGGGAGGTCGTTGACGGAGAGCCCCTCCGGGCCACCGGTGAGCTCCGACCAGTTGTTGGCCACCACCCGGAGCACCTCCGCCACGGCGATGGTCGAGAGCGAGAAGTAGGCGCCGCGCAGGCGGAAGGTGGTCCAGCCCCATGCGGCGGCCAGCGCGGCGCCGAGCCCCGCCGCGACGAGCACGCCCCACCACGGCGCGAGCCCGGCCCGCTGCCAGAGCAGGGCCGTTGTGTAGGCGCCGAGGCCCACGAAGGCCGCGTGCCCGAGCGAGAGCTGCCCCGCGCGCCCGCCGACCACGTCCCAGGAGGTGGCGAGCGCGCCGAAGAGGACGAGCGAGAAGCCGAAGTTGAGCGCGCCGGGGAAGGCGAGGGGGTAGCAGGCGAGCGCGGCCACCAGCGCCAGGATCGCGAGCAGGGACCGTCCCGTGCCGGTCGCGGGCGCCCGCTCCGCCGTGCGCGCCGATCCCCCGGCGGCCTCGGGGCTAGGCACGGCTCCTCCCGAAGAGCCCGGCCGGGCGGACCAGGAGGACGAGCAGGAAGGCGACCAGGCCGATGGCGTCCCGGTACCCGGTCGCGCCCAGCGCGGCCCCGATCGACTCGACCAGTCCGAGCAGGAGGCCGCCCCAGATGGCGCCCACCACGTTCCCCATGCCCCCCAGCACCGTCACCACGAACGCCTTGAGCGTGAAGGTGCTCCCGACCGTCGGGAACACGTAGAGGAGCGGGAGGAGCAGCACGCCCGCGGCCATGGCGAGGACGGTGCCGATCACGAAGACCGCCGTCCGCACCGCGCGCGTGTCGATCCCCTGCAGCTCCGCGGCGTCGCGGTTCTGTGCCGTGGCCCGGATGGCCCGGCCGAGATCGGTGCGCGTGAGGAGGAGGTACAGCGCCGTGATCACCACCAGGGTGACCGCGAAGGAGACGAGCAGCGGGACCGAGAGCGTGATGGGACCCAGGCGCACGGTGGCGGTGGAGTAGCCGGTGAGGATGGTCTGCGGGTGCGCCCCGAAGAGGAAGAGGAGGGCGTTGCTGAGGATGAGCCCGACGCCGACCGTCATCAGGATGGCGGCGTGCTCGGGGCCGCGCGCGATGGGGGCCAGCAGCAGCCGCTCCACGGCCGCGCCGAGGACGGCGCCGGCCGGGACGACCGCCAGCAGCGAGACGTAGGGATCGAGCCCCGCGTGCCGGAAGAGGACGAAGGCCGTGTACATGCCGACGGCCATGAACTCCCCGTGCGAGAAGTTCACGATCCGCATCACGCCGAAGATGAGGCTGAGGCCGATCCCCACCAGCGCGTAGACCCCCCCGGTGAGGATCCCGCCGGCGGCGGTCTGGAGCGCGGTGACGAGGTTCATCGGGCCGGGGGTGAGGCCGTCACCGGGCGCCGCCCGGGGCCGGCCGCCTCGACCAGGGAGGCGTCGGGAACCGCACCGCGTCCGAGGCGGCGCTCCTCGGCCAGATCACCGCGAACTTCCGGTCCTGCACCTGGATGACGAGCGAGGGCGCGGGGTTCTGGTTGCGGTACCCGGCGAAGGACTCGAAGGAGATGGGCGCGAAGGCGGTCATCATCTTCGTCTGCTCCAGCGCCTTGCGGACCGCCTCGCGATCGAGGGAGCCGGCGCGCCGGATGGCGTCGGCCGCGGCCATGATGCCGCCGTAGGCCTTCGCCGCGTGGTGCGAGGGCTCGCCGCCCAGCGCCGCCTTGAGGCGCACGTACAGGTCCTGCGCGCCGGGGTACTTCGCCTCCGGCCGCCACGGGGAGGCGCTCGTGACGTACTCGGCGGCGTCGCCCGCGCCGGTGATGAACTGCGGGATCGCGTAGCCGGTCGCGCCCACCGAGGTGAAGAGCTTCGGCTCCAGCGCGACCTCCTTGGCCTGGCGCATGAGCGCCGCGGCGTCCTCCTCGTAGCTGGAGAGCACGACCAGGTCGGGCGAGAGCGCCTTGAAGGCGTTCAAGGTGGGGCGGAAGTCGGTCAGCCCCCGATCGTACGTCTGCTCCGCCACCACGGTCATGCCGCTCGCCTTCGCCCGCTCCCGGGCGGAGGTGGCGGCGGAGCGTCCCAGGGCGTCGTTGCTGACCAGGATCGCGACCGTCTTCAGGCCGGGCAGGGAACGGGCGAGGTCGAAGCAGGCGTCGGCGAAGGAGTCGGTGGTCTGGCCGACGCGGAACACCCACGGAGAGCCGGGCTTGGTGATGCTCGTGTCGGCGCTGTTGCTGTTGAGGAGCGGGACCCGCTCGCGGGTGAGGTAGCCCGCCAGCGGCTTGGTCACGCTGGAGGCGAAGGCGCCGAGGATGAGCGGCACGCCACGGCCGATGAGCTTCTCGGCCGCGGTCAGCGCCGCGTTCTGGTTGCTCGCGTCGTCCTCGATCACCAGCTCGAGCGGCCGCCCCAGCACGCCGCCCCTGGCGTTGATCTCCGCCACGCCCACCTTGTAGCCAGCCACCTCCATCCCGCCGAAGGTGGCGAAGCTCCCGGAGAGGGAGGTGATGACGCCGATCCGCACCGGCTCCGCGGCCGCTGGGACGGCGTGGGGTGCGAGCGCCGCCAGGGCGGCCGCCAGGCAGCCCAGGCGACGGGCGAGGTGGAGCGGGGACGAGGGACGCATTCCAGCCTCCGGGTTCGGCGGGACGGGATCGGCGCGGTGCGGAACGGCGCTTTCGTACCGCGCCGACAGCGCGCTGTAAAGCGGAACGGGTGTCTCGCTCCATACCGCTTTGGTGCGGGCGGCGCGCGTGCGACAATGCCGCGCACGCAACCGTCGCGGAGAGGTTCATGGTCACGCAAGCCCGTCCCAAGCCCGTCCTCCACGAGCAGTTCTGCAAGGCCTGCGGCCGCTGCATCGAGGCGTGCGCCCGCCAGTGCATCTCCTGTGGCACCGCGATCGAGCCGGCGAGCGGCTTCGTCCCCGTCGCGCTGCACCTCGACGACTGCAACGGCTGCGGCCTCTGCATCGACGCCTGCCCGGAGCCCTACGGCCTCGTCGACGCGGTGCTCGCCGGCGAGTTCGCCGACGCTCGCCGGCAGCGGGCGGCCGGCGTCGGGTCGGCGCGGCCCGCCCCGCGCGACGTCCCCGACGAGCGGCTGCCGCTCCCGGCCCGCGAGCCGCTCTTCATCAAGGGGACGCACGCGGCCGCGGTCGGCGCGCTGCTGGCCGGGTGTCGCCACTTCTTCGGATACCCCATCACGCCGTCGACCGAGGGCGCCGAGCTGATGGCCAGGCTGCTGCCGGGCCTGGGCGGCGTCTTCGTCCAGGCGCCCAGCGAGGTGGCCACCATCAACATGATGTACGGCTGCGGCGGCGCGGGGCGTCCGGGGATGACCTTCACCTCGTCGCCCGGGTTCAGCCTCATGCTGGAGGGGGTCTCCTACCTGATCGGGGCCGAGGTGCCGGGCGTCGTCGTCGACGTCATGCGAGCCGGCCCCGGCCTGGGCAACGTCGGCCCCGAGCAGTCCGACATGAAGCTGGCCTGCCGCGGGCTCGGACACGGCAACACCCGCGCCATCGTGCTGGCGCCTGCGACGCCGCAGGAGATGCTCGACTTCACGATGCTCGCCTTCCAGCTCTCGTTCCAGTACCGCAACCCGGTGGTCGTGCTGGCCGACGCCTACCTCGGCCAGATGACGGGCCAGGTCCGTCTCCCGCGCGAGCTGGTGCGGCCGGGCCTACCCGCCTGGGCGGTCAGCGGCGACGCCGCGCACCGGAAGAACGTGATCGTCTCCATCCTGCTGGAGGAGGCCGATCAGGAGCGGCACAACCTCCACCTGATCGAGAAGTACCGCCGCATGACGGAGGCGGAGCAGCGGGCCGACCTCTTCTGCTGCGAGGACGCCGAGGTGCTGGTGGTGGCCTGCAACACGCCCGCCCGCATGACGAAGGGCGCGGTCCGCGCGCTGCGCGCCGCGGGGGTGGCGGCGGGCCTGTTCCGGCCGCAGACGATCTGGCCCTTCCCCGTCCGCGCCCTCGTCCCCCTGCTCGACCGGGTGCGGCGCGTCGTGGTGGTGGAGGCGAGCGACGGCCAGCTGGAGGACGAGCTGCGCCTCGCGCTGAGCCACGCCGGGCACCCCGGGGTGGAGATCCAGCACGTCCGGCGCATGGGCGGGATCCTCCCCTCCCAGCGGGAGATCGTGGAGGCGGTGCAGGGGAACCGGTCGTCGCGGAAGGCGGTGGCGGCGTGAGCACGTTCTACGACGTCTTCGAGCGGCACGACCACGCGGCGGGCCTCAAGGCGCACGCCACGCACTACTGCGCCGGCTGCGGGCACGGCCTGGTCCACAAGTACCTGGCGAGCGCCATCGAGGAGCTCGGGATCCAGGACCGGACGGTGGCCATCTCCCCCGTCGGCTGCAGCGTCTTCATGTACTACTACCTCGACGTCGGCAACTCGCAGGCGGCGCACGGCCGCGCCCCCGCGGTCGCGCTGGGCCACAAGCTCGCCAATCCCGACAGCGTGGTGGTCAGCTACCAGGGCGACGGCGACCTGGCCTCGATCGGGCTCACCGAGATCCTGCACGCGGCGCAGCTCGGGATCCCGCTCAGCGTGGTCTTCGTGAACAACGCGGTCTACGGGATGACGGGCGGGCAGCTGGCCCCCACGACGCTGGCCGGCCAGAAGACCACCACCAGCCCGGCCGGTCGCGACCGCTGGATGGGACAGCCGTTGCGCATGGCGGAGCTCGTCGCGCAGCTCGACGGCCCGGCGTACGTCGAGCGGGTGGCGCTCTACGACGCCAAGCAGCGGGTCCGCGCGGCGAAGGCCATCCAGAAGGCCCTGCGGCTGCAGGCGGAGAACCGCGGCTTCGCCTTCGTCGAGGTGCTGGCCGAGTGCCCGACGCACCTGCGCATGACGCCCGTCGAGGCGGAGCGGTGGGTCCGGGAGAGCATGGTCCCGGTCTTCCCCCTGGGCGTGAAGAAGGACCTGGTCCCCGACTCCTGGGGCGCCTGGCGCACGCCCTCCTTCGACGGTGACGCCCTGCTGGCGGCCATCGGCGCCCGCGCAGAGCCGTCGCCGCGCTTCGCCGCCGGGTTCCCCGCCGATGCCCGGCACGGCGAGGTGGGGCTGAAGCTGGCGGGCGCCGGCGGCGACGGCGCGCAGACCGCGGCGCTGCTCATCGCCCGGGCGGCCATGAACGAGGGCTTCGACGCCACCAACATCCCGAGCTACGGCCCGGAGTCGCGCGGCGGAACCTCCTACGCCGACGTGCGGGTCGCCCGGGAGGAGGTGCTCTCCCCGGACGTGGTCCACCCCGACGTGCTGGTCGCGTTCAACGCGCCCAGCCTCGCCCGGTTCGCCTCGCAGGTCGTCCCTGGCGGCGTCGTCCTCTACGACAGCTCCGTCATCCTGGAGACGCCCCCGCTGGCGCAGGGGGTCCGGCTGGTGCCCGTGCCCTGCACCGGGATCGCGCGCGAGCTGGGGCAGGCCGTCGTCAAGAACACGGTGGCGCTCGGCGCCCTGCAGGCCGCGACGGGGCTCTTCCCCGCCGAGACGTTCGTCACCGCCATCCGCCAGATGCTGGAGGGGAAGGGCGCGGCGGTGGCGGTGAGCGAGGAGGCCTTCCGGCGCGGGGCGCGGCACGTGGCGGGGACGGCCGCCGCCGGGAGCGCCTGAGACCTCCGGCGCCTCCGCCGGCCGCCGCCGCCCCGCCGGCTACGGCGCGACCACGTACCACTGGCCCTTCGCGCCCTGCTCGCGCTTGACGAGCCCCTCCTTCTCGAGCGCGTCGAGCAGCTTCTTGAAGCTGGAGAAGCCGTGGTCCCGCTCGTCGAAGTCGGGCTCCTTGCGGACGATGAACTCCTTGATGGCCGACGGGTTCACCGGGCCGGTGGCGCGGGCGAGGATGGTCGCCACCGCCTCGCGCGCCACCTCGGGGACGGCGGTGGCCCGCGGCGCGTCCCGCTCGCGTGCCACCTCCCGGGCGGAGGCGCGGCCGCGCCGGTGTGCGCCGGTCTTCAGGTAGATGAACTCGTCGCAGGCCTTCACGAAGAGCGGGCTGGTCGCCTCGCGGACCCCCATCCCGATCACGGTCCGGCCGATCTCGCGCAGCTTGTAGGCGAGCGGGCAGAAGTCGGAGTCGCCCGACGCGATGACGAAGGTGTCGATGTGGTGCCGCAGGTAGGCCAGCTCCAGCGCGTCGATCACGAGCCGCACGTCGGCGCCGTTCTTCCCGGCGCGGGTCGAAGGCGGCACGTCGATCAGCTCCACGCCGTGCTCGTGCAGGTTGCGGGTGGCAGGGGTGAAGCGGCTCCAGTCGCAGTAGGCGCGGCGAAAGAGCACCTTGCCCTTGTCGAGGAGCATGTCCAGCGCAGGCGCGATGTCGAACTGCTCGGCCGAGAGCCCCGTCCGCGTGACGAGGTTCTCGAAGTCCACGAAGAGCGCGATGCTCTGGCCCGCCTCGGAGTCTTCCCGGCTCATGCGTGGGCCGTATCAGGGAAGGCGGCCGCCGGCAAGGGCGTGCGTCGCCCGACCGGCCCGGGCGCGTCAGCACGCCGGCGTCCTCCCAGGCTCCGTGCCGCACGCCACCGGGCCCGGCGGGCGGCGGGAGGTGGCGTCGCGCGCGTGCCCCGGCGCCTGGCGTCCGTCTCGTCGGCGGGCGGTCTACACGGCGGAGGCCGTCCTGGGGTATTACACCCGCGCGGCGGCACACTTCTTCGCGCTCGCGGGCGTGGAGGCGGGCCGCCGGGACGCCGGGCGGCTCGCGGGGGACGCGGCCGGGGCACGCCCGGGACGACGCAGGGGAGCGAGATGGGACGGATCTTCGAGACGCGGAAGGCGACCATGTTCGCCCGGTGGAACCGGATGGCGAAGGTCTTCACCCGCATCAGCAAGGACATCGCGATCGCGGTCAAGGCCGGCGGGCCCAACCCCGACAACAACCCGGCGCTGCGGCGCGTCCTGCAGAACGCGCGCGCGGCCAACATGCCCAAGGACAAGGTGGAGGCCGCGGTCAAGCGGGCCAGCGGACAGGACCAGCAGGCGTACGAGGTCGTGCTCTACGAGGGGTACGGCCCGCACGGCGTGGCCATGGTGGTGGAGACCGCGACCGACAACGTGGTGCGCACCGTCGCGAACGTCCGGATGCACTTCAAGGACCACGGCGGCAACCTCGGCACCGCCGGGAGCGTCGCCTTCCAGTTCCAGAAGATGGGCGTGTTCCGGCTCGCGCCCGAGGGCCTCGACCTGGAGGCGCTGGAGCTCGACCTCATCGACCACGGCCTGGAGGAGATGGGCGAGGGGACGGGCGAGAAGGGCGAGCGACAGGTGGTCCTCCGCTGCGCCTTCTCCGACTTCGGACGGCTCCAGGCCGCCATCGAGGAGCGCGGGCTGCCGCTCCTCTCGGCCGAGTCGGAGCTGGTCGCGCAGGCCCCGGTGCAGCTCCCGGAGGAGCAGGCGAACGAGGTGCTGGCGCTGGTGGACGCGCTCGAGCAGGACGAGGACGTCCAGCGCGTCCACCACAATCTGACCTGACGGCGCGGCCGCGGCCCCCGGCGTCCGGCCGGCGGCTAGACGCCGGTCAGGGGGCGAGCAGGGTCGGAAGCAGCTCCAGCAGTGCCGCCCGCGTGCGGGCCGGGAGCGATCGCGTGCAGCGCTCCACCGCCGCGATCGCGATGCCCGGCCACTCCGCGAGGATCCAGCCGCCGCCCCGGCGACCGCCCTCGGCGTGCACCCGCTCCATGGCCGCGAAGAGCTCGAGCCGGATCGCGTCGGCGACGACCTCGCGCTGCTCGGGGACGAGGCCTGCCTGGTGCTCCGCGGCGCTGGCCAGGCGCACCGAGAGGATCCGCGACTCGACGTAGGAGAGGGTCATCACCTCCGCGGCCGACCACCACGGGCCGCGGCTGACGCTGCGGGCCGGTACCTCCACCTCGCCGCCGAGGCGGGACACGAGCTCGAGGGTCGCCAGGTCGGCGATGCCGGGAAGCACGAGCTTGGTCCCGAACAGCGACAGGAACCCGTCGGCCGCCGCACCCCAGCGCTGGCGCGCCTGGGAGAGGTCCTGCAGGCACGCCACGGTGAGCAGGCCCTGGCCGCCGCCCTCGGACACCGTCGCCGGCAGGTCCGGCAGCGGGGCGATGTTGGCGGCCTCGTCGAGCACGAAGGTCACCGGGGGCCCCGCGGCGGCTCCGGGGCCGGCCCAGGCCGCGTAGGCCCCGGCGCGGACCTCCTCGAGGAACGCCACCACGATCGGTGCCGCGAGGTCCTGGTGGCGCGCGGGCGCGCAGATGTAGACGGTGTCGGCGCTGCCGGCGAGGGCCCGCGGGTCGAAGTTGGGCGCCGCCGCGTTGTCGAGCGCCGCGTCCGCCCGGTAGGCGGCGAGCACCCCCGCCGCCGACGACCAGATGCCCGACCGCTCGCGGGGGTCGGTCGCGGCGATGCCCGCCAGGACGTCGCCGGCGATGTCCGCCCCGTGGAAGGCCAGCGCCGCTCGGGCGGCGTCGAGGTCGTGGCGCAGCACCCATCGCAGCACGGCCTCCATGCCCGCCCCCTCGAGGTGGGCGGCGTGCAGCAGGGGGGCGATGAGCGCCTCGGCGCGCTCGGTCCAATGGGCCGACTCGCCGAGCCGACCGGCCGGACGTGCCGCACGGGTCATCGCCCGGGCCAGGACGAGGGACTCGTCCCACGTCCGCGCCGCCGCGACCGGCGACCACCGCAGCCGGGTCACACCGTCGGGGGTGGGCACCGCGCCGCCGGGGTCGAGCAGCCAGCAGCGCCCGAGGGGGGCGCGTGCGGAGAGGGTCGCGAAGAGCAGGTCCGCCTTGGTGGAGGTCGCTACGACGGCGCCGGGGGCGACGACGACGTTGGGGATCGCCACCGCTGTGGTCTTTCCCGACCGGGGCGGCCCGAGAACCAGGACGGACTGCTGCGGGTCCGCGAAGGCGACGCCGGTCCGGGCCGCGCCGAGGTACAGCCGGCTCCCCTGCGCGGCGAGGTGGCTGCGAAGCTGGTCGAGGTCGGCTCCCGGCACGCGGCTTCTCCCGAACTGGTGGCCCGGAGGGGGCGGCGGAGTCGCCGCCGTTGGGCGGGGGAAGCCGCCGCCAGGCTAGCCGAGCCGTCGGGGGAGGGTTATAAAGGGGTCGTGGCGCAGCTTCTGAGCGACGAGGAGGTCGACGAGGCGCTCGCCGGCCTTGGATGGGAGCGCGACGGCTCCGAGATCGTCAAGACGGTCGTGCGCGAGGACTTCGCGGGGGCGCTGCGATGGGTCAACGAGGTGGGCCGCCTCGCCGAAGAGCGCAACCACCACCCCGACATCGCCATCTCGTGGAACACGGTGACCCTCCGCCTCTC
>JAJYHA010000478.1 GCA_021784995.1 Myxococcales bacterium | reverse complement strand
TCCTGGCCGCCGCCGTGCGCGCCTTCGACGAGCGGTGCGCGCGCGACCTGGACGTCGACGAGGCGCGTTGCCGTCACTACGTCGAGCGGACGGTGAGCCTCGCCACGGCGCTCGCGCCGCGCATCGGGTATGCCGCCGCGGCGGAGATCGTGAAGGCGTCGCTCCGCACCGGCCGCTCCATCGTGGAGCTGGCGGCGGAGGGGAGCGGCATGGGCCCGGCCGAGAGCCGGCGCGTGCTCGACCCGGCGCGCCTGACGCGACCGGGGCGCGCCTGACGCGGCCGGGGCGCGCCTGCTCCCTGCGGCGCGCCCGGCCGCCGCGGCGCCGAAGGCGAGTATGATGCGCCCGTGCCCGCGACCCTCCTCGTCCTCGCGCTCCTGGCGGCGGCGCCCGGCCACGGCGGGCGCCCGGCCGCGGCGCGCACCGGTACGGTCACCGGCGTGCTCCGGCACAAGGGCTGCGCCACGACGCCCTCCGGCGCGGCGGTGTCCGTCATCGGGCGCGACGCGACCGCGGCCGTGGACGCAGGGGGCCGCTTCACGCTCGCCCTGCCGCCCGGCCTCTACTCGCTCGTCATCGGCGGCCCGGGGCTGGTGCCGGATCAGCGCGTGGACGACGTCGCGGTGGAGGCGGGCCAGACGCGCGACGTGGGCACGGTGGAGGTTTGGCCGGAGGAGCGCCCCGCGGGCTGCGGCCCGGGCGCGCCGGCCCCCGCGCCGGTGGCGGTCGTGGTCGCGACCGCCCCCGACTCGCCCGCGCTCGACCTGCCGCGTGGCGCGGTCTCGCCGGCGGCCGTGGAGCCGGAGCAGGTCTGGGTCCGCGGCAGCGGCGGCCCGGGCGCGGGCCAGTTCGGGCTGGAGGGGAACCCGGCGCGGGACGACGAGGACGCGCTCGGGCCGCCGAGCTTCGCGGTGGGGCCGCGGGGGTCGCTGTGGGTGCTGGACGCGCTCAACGACCGCGTCCAGCGCTTCGACTCGCACGGACACCTCTCGGGCAGCTTCGCGATCGCGCGCCGGGGCGGTGACGAGCCCCTCGTGGAGTCGGACCTGGCCGTGTCGGAGGAGGGGCACCTCTTCCTCTTCATGGCGGGCGACCCTCCCGTCCTGACCGAGCACGACGCCGGCGGGCGCCTGCTGGTGGGCGGCGCGCTCCCCCCTTCCTTCAAGGGCGTCGATCAGCTCTTCACCTCCCGGCACCGGCCCATCTTCCTGATGCAGAACGGGCAGGGGGTGCGGGCCGAGCTGGGGTGGGGCGGCGTGCGGGCCGAGGGGCCGCTCCCAGGCATCCCGGTCGGGAACCTGTTCGTCCACGCCGAGCGGATCGACCGCTGGCACGTGGCCGTGAAGCTCGCCACCGTGGACGGCCGCGTCAAGCGGAGCGTCCAGCTCCACTCGCGCGTCCCCATCTCCGGCGTGCGCCTGGTCGGCATCGAGCGGCGCGCCGACATCGTGCTCGCCGTCGATCGGGTGGAGGGCGCGGACGAGGGGACCCCGCGGGCCGAGGTGCTGCTCCTCGCCATCGACCCGCTCGGCCACCTGGCGGCCGCCACGAGCGTCCCCCCCGGCGGGCGGCGCTTCGAGTTCCGGGAGTTCGCGCTCACCTCCGAGGGCGTGGTGGTGCAGATGCAGTCGGACAGCGCGGAGGTCCGCTTCGTGCGCTGGACGCTCCGCCCCGCGCCTCGCGCGACGGTGGCGGGCGAGGGGCTGGTCCGGGGGCGCGTGGCGGACGGGCCCCGCGCCGCCACCGTCACCGTCCCCAGGCTCCATCGGAGCGTGCCGGTGGCGAGCGACGGCTCCTTCGAGGTCCGGCTGCCCGCCGGGACGTGGATGGTGACCATCCGCCGGCCGGCGTCGCCGGGGACCTCCGAGCCTTCGGTCGTCGACGTGCGGGTGGCCGTCGCGCCCGGCGCCACGGTGGATCTCGGGGATCTGGTCCCGGTCCCGCGCGCGCCGCACGCTCCACCGCCCGCGATGGGGAGCGCCGGCGCGGGGCCCGCGGGTACCCCGGGCGCGCCGCCCGCTGCGGAGGCGGCGACGCCTCCGGGGCCGGCGCCGGGGGGGGCTCGCTGATGGCGGCGACGCTGCACTACTTCATGCTGCCCGAGGACGAGCGCGCGCTGTTCCGCGTGCTGGCGCGTCACCACCTCACGGTCTACCCGGAGCTCGTCCCGCCAGGCTACGTCGCCCCGGCGGCGGAGGAGTCGCTGCTCACGACGCTCGCCGAGGAGGCCTTCTACCTGGCCGCGGAGCGGCTCGGCCCCGTCGTCGTCCACCCCGTCAAGCGGGGCCCGGATCGCGGGAAGCTGGTCATCGAGGAGGTGCCGTCGCCGGTGTTCCACTGCGAGCGATCGGTGCGGAACGAGGCGGGCGAGCTGGTGGCGGGCCGACTCTGGGCCGAGCTCGACGTGGCCGACGACACGACCTCCCGCGAGGGGAAGCCGCGGGCGCTTCGCGCGACGTTCGAGGAGCTGCAGGCCTGGCTCCGGAAGACGTTCCGGCGCAGCGATCCCAAGGGGTGGTGGGTCGGCCCCGCGGCCGCGCGCGCCTGGAAGGGCGAGGGGCTCGTGCTGCGGGAGGCCGGGCACAGGGGGCGCGTCGTGGGAGTGTGGCGCTGAGCGCGGCGCCGTCAGCCCACGCGCTGGGCGGCGGCGCGCTCCAGGGTGACGAGGAGCTGCTGCTTGCCGCGCAGCGGCAGGCCGTGCTCCACGTCGCGCAGCGCCCGCATGACCGCGCGCAGGATCTCGGGCCGCGAGCCCGCCAGTCGTGCCACCACCGATGCGGGGACCGGCTCCCGCCCGGCACGCGCGCCCTGGAGCTCGAGGTAGCTCATGGCGTATGCGTGATAGACCGACTGTGGGTTCATGTCCGCTCTCCGGCCTCTTTGCGCGAGACCCTACCGGACGGGGGTGGAGCGCCGCAGTCACGCATCCCTGTGACCCACGTCGCCGGGAGCCGATATCGGCCCGCGCGCCGTCTCCGTGCTGCCGACGACGTGTAGGCCACCGTCGGTCGAGGTGGGAGCGGAGCCGGGCCGCCGGCCCGGGCGCCGCCGCCCGCCGTGGCCGTGGCCGTGGCGCGCGCCGGGCCGGCCGCGATCGGCCCTCGCGGCCATCGACCTTCCGTGAAGAGCGTGGCGCGCGCTCCGTTTGCGCGCCGGCGCGGCTCGACGTAACCTGCCGCTCGCTCCCTGGCACGCATGGCACTCGCCGACCACCGCGACCTCTCGATCGCACTGCCGCAGCGCATCCGGCTCGACACCCGCGTCAGATCG
>JAJYHA010000361.1 GCA_021784995.1 Myxococcales bacterium | reverse complement strand
GCCAGAGCTGCCACGCGAACGACGCCGTCACGAAGACCACGATCCCGAACGGCCCGCCGCTCGCGGCGGACGGCCTCCGCTTCAACCAGGCCTACCTCCCGGCCGACCCGGCCGCCTCGCCCCTCCTCGCGACCAACCCACGCTTCGCGGAGGAGCCGGGGAAGCTGTTCCGCAAGAGCAAGGGGCACGGCGGCCTCGCCTGCGAGGCGTGCCACGGGAGCACGCACGCCATCTGGGGCGCCGGCGCGAACGACAACGTCGCGGCCACCGAGCTGCAAGGGCACGCGGGCACCGTCGCCGAGTGCACGACCTGTCACCTGGCAGCGCCGGCCAGCGGGCTGGGCGGGCCGCACGGGCTGCACCCCGTCGGCGCGCCGTGGGTCGAGGGCCACCAGAGCCTGGCGCAGTCGAACCTGGTGGCGTGCGAGGCGTGCCACGGCACCGACGCGCGTGGGACCGTCCTCTCCCGGACGTTCGCCGCGCGGACGATGGCGGGCAAGACCTTCGCCGCCGGCACGCCGATCGGCTGCTACGACTGCCACGCCGGCCCGAACCCGGGCTAGCTGGCCACCGGGGCGCGGCGGCCGGCACCGGCCTGCCGCCGCGCGCCGCCCACCACCGGCCCCGGGCGCCCGCCCGTCAGCGCGCCCGGGCGGCCGCGCGCTCGAAGGAGGCCGCGGAGCGCTCGATGACCCGCTCGTCCACGCAGAAGGCGAGGCGGAAGTGGCCCGGGCAGCCGAAGCCGCGGCCCGGGACCGCGAGCACGTTCTCCTCGAGCAGGAGCTGGACGAAGCGCTGGTCGTCGCCCCCGGGGGCCTTCGGGAAGAAGTAGAAGGCCCCCTGCGGCATCGTGAACTCGACGCCGGCGCGCCGGAGCACGGCCGCCATCGCCTGCCGGCGCCGGTCGTAGACGCCCACGTCGACCGACGCGTCGATGAGCCGTGCCGCGAGCTGCTGGCCCAGCACCGGCGCGTTCACGAACCCGAGCGTGCGGTTCGTCATGGTGAGGGCGTCCACGAGGACCTGCACCTCGGGCATGGCGGGGCTGGCGGCGAGGTACCCGACCCGCTCCCCGGCCAGCGAGAGGCTCTTCGAGAAGGAGCCGACCACCACCGCGAAGGGGGAGACCGGGAGGACCGGCGGGACGCTCACCCCGTCGTAGGCCAGCGCCCGATAGGGCTCGTCCGACACCAGGAAGATCGGCCGCTCCCGGTGCCGGTTCTCGCGCGTCAGCAGCTCGCCCACGGCGCGCAGCGCCGCCGCGTCGTAGACGCAGCCGGCGGGGTTGTTGGGAGAGTTGAGGACGAGGGCGCGCGTGCGCGGCCCGATCGCGGCCTCCAGCGCCGCGACGTCGAGCTGGAAATCGGGCGTCCGCGAGGGGGCGGTGACGAGGACGCCGCCGAAGTGCCCGGCGTAGGCGCCGTACTCCACGAAGTAGGGGGACGGGCAGACCACCTCGTCGCCGCGCGCGAGGATGGCGCGGAAGAGGGTGACGAGGCCCCCGGCGGCGCCGCAGGTCAGCAGCACGTGACGTGCCTCCACCGCGGCCTGCTGCTCGGAGGCGATCTTCCGCGCCAGGGTCGCGCGGACTCCGGGCAGGCCGGCGTTCGGGCAGTATCCGAGGCCGGCCGGCTGGACGGCCCGGTCGGCGAGGTCCCGCAGCACGCCCGCCGCCGCGGCGGGCGGGGGCACGTCCGGGTTCCCCAGGCTGAAGTCGAAGACTTTCTCCGCCCCGACGCGCTGCTTGAGCTCGAGGCCCGCGTCGAACATGCGGCGGATCCAGGACGCGTCCTGCATCTGCCTGCGGATCTCGGGGTTGACGACGTCCATGGCGAACGCTCCGTTCGGGATCGGGGAGGGACCGTTGTACCGCAGGGCGCCCGCGCTCCGGAACGGGTGCCGGCCGCGGGGCGCGTCCCGAGGGACCGCTGGACCTGTGCGCTCGCCCGCGGTATCGGGACTGCCGGCCCGCCATGCGCCCGTCCGAGACCTCCCGCGAGCGGATCCTGGCCTTCACGGCCGACCGCGCGCTGCGCCACCGGTTCATGGTCCTGAACGAGCCGATCCCGGCCAACTTCCGCTTCGGCCTGCTCCTGGAGGTGCTCGACGAGGTGGCCGGCGACGCCTCCGTGGCGTACGTGCAGCGGGGGCTCCCCCGCGCGCGCGTGGTGACGGCCGCGCTCGACGAGATCGTCATCCGGCACCTGGCCGACGTGAGCCAGGACGTCCGGTGCTGCGCGCGCATCAACCACGTGGGGCGGAGCTCGATGGAGGTGGGGATCCGGGTGGAGGCGGTGCCGGGGCCGATCCACCTCGCCTCCTGCTACTTCACCATGGTGGCGCGCGAGGGGAGCGGCGCGTCGGAGCGAGGGGTGGTCCTGCCGCCCCTCGAGCCGCAGGACGACCTGGAGCGCATTCGTGACCGCCGCGCCACCGCCCGGCGCGCGGAGCATCGCGACGTGGACCGGGGCACGGTGGAGCCGCCGACGCCGGAGGAGTTCCACCTCATCTCCGCCCTCTACCGCGCGCAGGAGGAGCCGGGGTTCGCCGGGCGGCTCGCCTCCGAGCTCGTCACCGAGACCTGGGAGCGTGCGTACCCCGAGCAGGACAACCCCTGGAAGACGATCTTCGGCGGGTACCTGATGCGCCGCGCGTACGAGCTGTCCCGGATCTGCGCCGAGCTGGTCGCGCCCCACCGGCCCGTCATCGGTGCGGTGAACCGCATCAACTTCCTGCGCCCGGTGGAGATCGGGGACAAGCTCCACCTGACGAGCCGCGTCGTCTACACCTCCGGACCGGCCATCTGCGTGGAGACGTCGATCGAGCGGATCAGCCGAGATCGGTCGGTGCGGGCGCTCTCCAACTCCTGCCTCTTCACCTTCGTGAACGTGGACGGGGCCCTGATCCCCCACGACGTGCCGTCCGTCCACCCGACCAGCCACGCGGAGGAGCTGCGCTACCTGTCGGCCCGGCGGCACCTGCGCAGCCTCTCCCGGCGGACCGTGAAGGGGTGGCTCACCACCATCCCCCTCGAGCACGACGGCGGGCTCGAGGCGGAGCGCGCCTGACCGGCGCGGCGGTCGCGCGGCGCCCGTGCCCGCGCGCGCGCGGAGTGCGGGTAAGATGTCGTGATGTCCGAGCCGACGCGCGCCGACGCCTGGTCCCTCCTCTGCGAGTTCACGAAGACGCAGCCGCTCCGGCGCCACGGCCTCTCGGTGGAGGCCTCGATGCGGGCGCTCGCGCGGCGCGCGGGCGTGGAGGCCGCGGACGAGCTCGAGGCGTGGGGCGTGGTGGGG
>JAJYHA010000306.1 GCA_021784995.1 Myxococcales bacterium | reverse complement strand
CGTGGCGGGCCGCCAGCGCGCGGGCGGCCGCGAGGACCTGCGCCAGCGAGATCGTCCGGCCCTCGAGCCGCGCCGCCACGGCGGGGGCGAGCGGCGCCCGGAACGCGTGGGGGCAGACCAGCTCCATCGGATCGGCGCCTCCCGCCGCCGCGCGCAGGCGCTCGGCGTCGGAGGGGGTCCCGGGAGCGTGCCCCGACTGGGCCGGCTTGAGCGCGCCCACGTCGAGCCCGCGCGCACGGTGGCCTCGCACGAGCGCGCAGGCCACCTCCGTCTTGCCGACCCCCGTGTCGGTGCCGGTGACGAAGAGACCTCGCGCCGCCGGCCTCACGCGCGCCCCGCCTCGGCGTCGAGGCTCGCCGTGGCGCGGTCGACGGCGGCCAGGGCGATGGCCGCCAGCTCGGCCAGCTGCGCCTCGTCCATGGCGAGCGGCGGCATGAGCACCACCACGTTGCCGAGCGGCCGCAGCACGGCGCCGAGAGCGCGCGCCTCCCGGCACGCGCGGTGGCCCGCCTGCGCGGCGTAGGGATAGGGCTCCGCCGTCTCCCGGTCGCGGACCAGCTCGATCCCCACCATGAGGCCGCGCTGCCGCACCTCGCCCACGCGCGGGTGCTCGCGGACGGGCAGGAGCGCGCGCGCCAGCGCGCCGATGCGCGACGGGAGCGCCTGCAGCACGCCGCGCTCCCGGAAGAGCCTCATGCTGGCGGTGGAGGCGGCGCAGGCGAGCGGGTTCCCGCAGTAGGTGTGGCCGTGGAAGAAGGTCCGCTGCGACGCGTGCGGGCCCAGGAACGACTCGAAGACGCGCTCGGTGGCCAGCGTCGCCGCCAGCGGCAGGTAGCCGCCGCTGATCCCCTTCGCCACCGTCATCAGGTCGGGGAGCACCTTCTCCTGCTCCACCGCGAACATGGTGCCGGTGCGGCCGAACCCGGTGGCGACCTCGTCGCACACCAGGAGCGCCCCCTCCCGGTCGCACAGGTCGCGCAGGCGGCGCAGGTACCCGTGAGGCTGCGTGATCATCCCGTCCGCGCCCTGCACCAGCGGCTCCACCACGAGCGCCGCGATCCGCCCGCGGTGGGCCGCGAAGAGGGCCTCCACCGCGTCCACGCACTCCTGGTGACAGCCGAAGCGCTCCTTCCCCAGCGGGCAGCGGTAGCAGTAGGGCTGCGGGGCGTGGTGGACCGGGAAGAGCAGCGGCTGGAAGAGCCGGTGGAACAGGTCGATGCCGCCCACCGAGACCGCCCCGAGCGTGTCGCCGTGGTAGCCCCCGCGGAGGGCGACGAACTCCGTCCGCGCTGCGTCGCCGCGGAGCTGGTGGTGCTGGAACGCCATCTTGACGGCGACCTCGACCGCCGTCGCGCCCGCGTCGGAGAAGAAGACGCGCGTGAGGCCCGGCGGCGTCCAGCGCAGCAGCTCCTCCGCGCACTCGACGGAGGCGGTGGAGGCGAGGCCCAGCAGGGTCGAGTGCGCCACCCGGTCGAGCTGCGCGCGGACGGCCGCGTCGATCTCGGGCACGCGGTGACCGTGCACGTTGCACCACAGCGACGCCACGCCGTCCAGGTAGCGCCGGCCCAGCGTGTCGACCAGGAAGACGCCCTCGGCACGGTCCACCACCAGCGGCTCCTCCCCCAGCCACTCCTGCATCTGCGTGAAGGGGTGCCAGAGGTTCCGGTGGTCGGACTCCACGAGGGCGCGGTGGCGCGCCAGGGCTTCGTCGGGGCTCATCGCGGCGCGAAGCTAGCGCAGCGCGGCCCGCGATGAAAGCGCCGGCCGGACGCCGGGTCGCTCCCTACGGCGCCTCCCGTCCGCGCCCCGGGCGCGGCCTCGGCCGGCGCCCGCCCGCGCGGCGCCAGGGGACGCCGCGGCCGTGGAGCCGCTCCCCGGGGCGGAGCCGCCCGGTCCGGCGCAGGGCCTCCTCCACCAGGGGCCGCTGGGCGGGATCGGCCCAGCGCAGCAGCGCCTTCTGCATCCGCTTCTCGCGCTGGTCCCGCACCACGTGGATGGGCGCCAGGGTGAGCGGGTGGTACCCCGACCAGTGCATGTCGGAAGCCAGCGTCATGGGGGTGGGCATGAAGTCCTGCACCTGCTGCGGGCGCCAGCCGTTGCGCCGCAGGTACTCGTGGAGCTGGACCGCGTCCTCCAGCGTGCAGCCCGGGTGCGAGCTGACGAAGTAGGGGACGAGGTACTGCTCCTTCCCCGCCGCCCGGCTGTAGCGCGCGAACTCGCCGCGGAAGCGCTCGAAGGCCTCGATCCCGGGCTTCTTCATGACGTGCAGCACGCCGGGGGCGGAGTGCTCGGGCGCCACCTTGAGCTGCCCGGAGACGTGGTGCGTCACCAACTCCTCCAGGTAGCGCTGCCCGTTCGCCGCGTCGGCGTGGGCGAGGTCGTAGCGCACGCCCGAGCCGACGAAGGCGTGCTTCACGCCCTTCACCTGGCGCGCCTTCCGGTAGAGGTCCACCAGCGGGCCGTGGTCGGTCCGCCAGAAGCGGCACACGGCGGGGTGGAGGCAGGAGAGACGGCGGCAGACCGCGTGCACCTCCGGGCTGGTGCAGCCCATCTGCCACATGTTGGCCGTGGCGCCGCCCAGGTCGCTCACCGTGCCGCGGAAGTCGGGCCGGGCGGCCAGCGTGCGCACCTCGCGCAGGACGCTCGCCTCGGAGCGGCTCGTGACCTCGCGCCCCTGGTGCTCGGTGATGCAGCAGAAGGAGCACCCCGCGCTGCAGCCGCGCAGGATCTGGACGGACCAGCGGATCTGCTCCAGGGCCGGGATGCGCTGCCCGCCGTGCGCCGGGTGCGCGTCGCGCGTGAACGGCAGCTCGTGGACCGCGTCCAGCTCCTCGGTGGTGAGCGGCGCGGCCGGCTCGTTCACCACCACCCACCGCGCCCCGGCGCCGGAGCCGTGGCGCTGCGTCATGACCCGCGCGTTCGCGCCGTTGTGCTCCAGGTGGTAGAGGCGCGAGAAGAGCGCGAAGGCCCTCCGGTCGGCGCGCACCTCCTCGTGGGAGGGGAGCGCCAGCACCCCGCGCGGCCGCCCCTCGAGCTGGGCCAGCGCCGGGTCCTTCGGGACCAGGGCCGTGCCGGGCACGTCGACCAGCCCGCAGGCGTCCTCGCCCGACGCCAGCCGGCGCGCGATCTCCAGCACGGGCCGCTCGCCCTGCCCGTAGACCACCAGGTCCGCCTCGCTGCTGGCGCAGATCGACGGGAGGACGCGATCCTCCCAGTAGTCGTAGTGCGCCAGCCGGCGCAGCGAGGCCTCCACCCCGCCGGCCACGATGGGCGTGGCCGCCCCGAACGCCTCCCGCGCCAGCCGGGCGTAGACGGTGGCGGCGCGATCGGGCCGCCGCCCCGCCACCCCGCCCGGCGTGTAGGCGTCGTCGGAGCGGCGCCGCCTGTGGGCGGTGTAGTGGTTGACCATGGAGTCCATGGCGCCCGCGGAGACGCCCACGAAGAGCCGCGGCCGGCCCATGCGCGCCACGTCGGCCGGCGAGCGCCAGTCCGGCTGCGCCACGACGCCGACCCGCAGGCCGCGCGACTCCAGGAGGCGTCCCACCACCGCCGCGCCGAAGCTGGGATGGTCCACGTACGCGTCGCCGGTGACGAGCAGCACGTCGAGCTCGCCCCAGCCCCGGCCGCGCATCTCCTCGCGGGAGGTCGGGAGGAACGCCGTCACCGTCAGTTCATCCAGCGCGGCGGATCCTGCTTGTCCACCACCTTGAGGTGGGAGGCGCGCCGGCGCGCGCGGCGCTCGTACCCCCTGATGCGGAGCGATTGCCAGAAGCCGCGCAGCGACCAGCCGCTGGCCCAGGCCAGCATGAGGAGCTGCGCCGAGAGGTGGGGGACGTAGCTGGCCACCCGGCCGAACACCGCGTACAGCACGGTGCCGCCGAGCGTCAACCAGAGCAGCGCCCGGCCGGAGACGGGCAGCGCCAGCATGAAGAGGATCTGCCGCTCCGGGAAGATCATGGCCCAGGCGACGATGAGGGCCGAGATGACCGGCCACGACCCCGTCCAGCCGGAGGCGAGCAGCGCCGGCCAGGCCAGGCGGCCCAGGATCGAGGTGGCGAGGGCCGCGCCCACCGCGATGCCCAGGAAGCTGCCCAGGAAGCGGCGCGCTCCCCACGCGAAGCAGAGATCGCGCCCGAACCAGTAGAGCGTGAGGCCCCCGAAGAGGAGCGACAGCGGATCGGTCTCGAAGAAGACCCAGGTGACGAGGCGCCAGACCTGCCCCTGCCACACCAGGCCGGGCACCAGGGCCGCCGCCTCGATGAGGCCGTGGCCGCGGCCGACCGCCCCCACCAGGCTGGCCGCCACGACGGCGGAGATCAGGGCGCCGACGGTGGGGGGGACGCGCCCCCCGAAGGTGAAGAGATCGCCGAGGGATCGAGCGGAGCGCATGCGGTGACCCTGGACGAACATAAGCCGGTCCGGGCGGGCGTGCCAGGCGCCCCGCCGCCGCACCCGGCTATCGCGGCCGCTCGCGGTAGAAGAAGATGAGGCTGAGGCAGTGGAACTCCTTGTCGGAGCTCTGCGTCACCACCGTGTCCACGATCTCGATCTGTGGATTCTGCCGCAACCAGGCGGTGATCCGATCGGACAGCGCGTCGCGATCGCGCGCCAGCGTGGTCGAGAACACCTTCACCCCGTCGAAGGCCGCGTGTCGTGTCTCCACGCGCCGAACGGTATCGGGATGGGCGGGTGCCCGCAAGGTGCTTCGCTACAGCGCCTCGATCGCCACCGCGATGCCCTGCCCGCCGCCGATGCAGGCCCCGCCCAGGGCAAAGCGGCCGCCGCGGCGCCGCAGCTCGTAGACGAGGTGCATCGTGATGCGCGCGCCGCTGGCGGCGAGCGGGTGGCCGACGGCGATCGCCCCTCCGTCCACGTTGGTGCGGTCGCGAGGGAGGCCGAGCTCCCTCTCCACCGCGAGGTACTGCGGCGCGAACGCCTCGTTCACCTCGAACAGGTCGAAGTCGGACAGCTTCGCCTCGGCCCGGGCCAGCGCGTTGCGGAACGCCGCCACCGGGCCAATGCCCATGATGGTGGGGTCCACGCCCGCGAAGCCCCAGTTCACCAGGCGCGCGAGGGGCCGCTTCCCGTGCCGCTCCGCCCAGGCGCGGGTAGCGAGGACGAGCGCCCCCGCGCCGTCGCAGATCCCGCTCGCAGCGCCGGCGTGGATGACGCCGTCCTTCTTGAAGACCCGGGGCAGCTTCCGGAGCGCCTCGACGCTCGCGTCACCGCGGGGGTGCTCGTCCCGGGCGAACCGGACCGGGCCCTTTCGCGTCGCCAGCTCGACGGGCGCGATCTCCTCGGCGAGCCGGCCCGCCTCCTGCGCGGCGGCGAAGCGACGCTGGGAGGCGACGCTGTACTCGTCCACCTCGTCCTGCGTGATGCGGTACTGCTCGGCCAGCTTCTCCGCGGTCATGGCCATGGGCATGCCCGCGTAGCTGTCGGTGAGGGCCGACCAGAGCATGTCCTCCGGCGGCGGCGGGCGGCCGAGCGGCCACCCCCAGCGCGTGCCGCGGAGGACCAGCGGGGCCTGGCTCATGGACTCGGTCCCGCCCACGAGGACCACCTCCGCCTCGCCGCTCGCGAGCAGGCGCGCGCCCTGGACCACCGCCTCGAAGCCGGAGCCGCAGAGGCGGTTCACGGTGAGGGCCGGCACATCCACCGGGACACCGGCACGCAACCCCACGTGGCGCGCCAGGTAGATGGCGTCGGCCGAGGTCTGGGCCACGTTGCCCATCACCACGTGCCCGACCGCCTCGGGCGCGATCCCTCCCTGCGCCATCGCGGCCTGCGCCGCCCGGACGCCCAGATCGGTGGCGGAGAGGTCCCTGAGCGAGCCGCCGAAGGTCCCGAAGGGAGTCCGCTGGGCGGCGAGGAAGACGACGTCGGTGGCGGTGGCGGATCGCATGCGTCCTCCGGGTGGGGAACCCCTCTTATCACCGAGCCGGCGGCACGCGCAGCAGGATGTGGGCCGAGGAGGCGAGGAGCGCCAGCCCGAGCAGCGCGACGGCGAACGGCACCAGGTTGTCGCGCCGAAGCTCGCGCCGCCCCGCGCCCCGGTACCAGGCTCCGGCGGCGCCGACGCGGGACACCAGCTCCTCGGCCACGGCCGGCGCGCCGTGGCCGGCGCGGAGGCGCACCACGCCCAGCGCGTGCTCGGCCAGCAGGGCCTCCAGCGCGGCGCCGGGCAGGGCGCGGACCTGGAGCCGCTCGCCCGTGACGGCGCGGCGCGGGAGGTCGGTGGTGAGCACGGCCGCCCCGTCCGGGAAGGGCGTGAAGAGCTGCACGCCGCCGCGGGGCGCGCCGGGCCCGGCCGGCAGCACGTCGGCGAAGGCGCCGCGGGCGCGGCTGGCGTAGGCGTCGGTCTCGCGCGCGAGCGCGCCCAGCGGCCCTCGCTCGCGGAGCACGCCCAGGGGCGCGAACCCCAGCGCCTCCAGCGCCTCGCCGGTGCGGAGCCGCGCCGCCGAGCCGGGCGTCGCGCCGGGGTCGCCCCGGACGCTCACCGACGGGAGGAGGAAGAGCAGCGCGCCGCGGGCGTAGCGGACGCACTGGAGCAGCGCGAAGGCCGCGACGAGGAGGTGGAATGCGCGCAGAGGGCCCCCGGCCGCGCGGTCAGGATCCGGCCGCCGTGCCCTCCGCCGGCGCGGCGGGCCTCTTCTTCCCGAGGAAGCGCGCCAGCAGGATGCCGATCTCGTAGAAGAGGATCATCGGCACCGCCATGAGCGCCAGGTTGAAGGGATCGCCGGTGGGGGTGATGATGGCGGCCAGCAGCGTGTTGAGCACGATGGCGTGGCGCCGGTACTTCACCAGGAAGTCGACCGAGACGAGCCCCACCATCGAGAGGAAGCCGATGATGACCGGCACCTCGAACACGATGCCGAAGCCGAGCAGCATGGCGAGCACCAGCGAGAGCTGCTCCGTCATGGTGAGGATGGGCTTCATGTCGTCGCCCGCGATGGCGGCCAGGGCCGGGAAAGCGGCCGGCATCACGAGGAAGTAGCAGAAGGCCGCGCCGGCGTAGAAGAGCAGCGTCCCCGAGGCGAGGAAGGGCACCACCACCTTCCGCTCCCGCTTGTAGAGCCCCGGCGCCACGAAGAGCCAGAGCTGCAGGAGCACGTAGGGCGCCGCCACGAAGATGCCGCCGTAGAGCGACACCTTCAGGTAGACCATGAAGGGCTCGATGTAGCTCGTGTAGTGCAGCGCCTGCTGGTCGGGCGGCAGGGAGTGGAGCACCGGCAGCATGACCCAGCGGAAGATCCGCTCGCAGAACCACCCGACCAGCCCCATCCCGACGCCGACTCCGAGCAGCGCCCGGATGAGGCGCTTGCGCAGCTCGTTCAGGTGCTCGAAGAAGCTCTGCCGGGAGTCGCCCTCCGGACCCTGTGGCTCCGGAGGGGGCAGCTGCGGAGCGGGTGCGGTCATGAGGCCTTGGGCGCGGTCACGGCCGGCGCGCCGTCGGCGGGCTTCTCGACCAGCGCCGCCTCGAGCCCGGGGACGTTCTGCGCCGTCGCCACGGGGACCTCCGCCACGGCCGCCGGCGCGGCCTCCAGCGGGACCGCGGCGGGGCTCGGGGACCGGGGCGGCTCGACCAGGGTGGGCCGCGGCGAGGCCTTCTCGTCGGAGTAGAGCTCCGTCTCGAACTGCGACTTCAGGTCCTCGGTGGCCTTCCGGAACTCGCGGAGACCCTTGCCGAGCTGCTTGGCGGCGTCGGGCAGCTTCTGCGGCCCGAGCAGGATCAGCGCGAGCACCAGGACGATGACGATCTCCCCCATCCCGAGGCCGAACATGCCGCCTGTATAACACGGGGTCGGGCTCGTCGCCCCGCACCCCCCGCCGCGGGCCTGGACCGCGCCGACGTGCGCGCCGTGGCGCTGCCGGCCGCGCCGGCGGAGCGCCCCTGGCCCACGGCCGCGCGGGTCACACCTTGAACCGCTTCGCCTCGCCGCGCAGCACGTCGGCCTGGTGCGCCAGGTCCACGATGGAGGCCTCGAGCTCGTGGACCGAGAGCACCTGCGCCTCGGCCACCTGCTTGATCTGCTCGACGGCGCCCGTGACCAGCTCCGCGCCGCGCGCCTGCTCCTTCTGGGCGCGGTTCAGGTGGCGCGCCATCTCGCTGATCGACTCGATGGACCGGGTGATCTGCCGTGAGCCGCGCGCCTGCTCCTGCGACGAGTGCTCGACGTGCTTGGTGACGATCTTCATCTTCTCCGCGCTCTTCATGATCTGCTCGGAGCCGCGCGCCTGCTCGGCGGTGGCGGTCGCGATCTGCTGCACGGTCTCGGCGATGCGGCTGATCGCCGTCGTCACCTGCTTCGAGCCGCGCGCCTGCTCGATGGTGGCGCGCGCGATGGCCCGCACCATCTCCGTCGAGCGGGCGGAGGAGACCTGGATCTTCTTGAGCGCGGTCTCCGCGTCCTGCCCGAGCCGGACGCCCTCCTCGACGATCGTGACGCCGCGGTCCATCGCGGCCACGGCGTTGACGCTCTCCTCCTGCACGGAGCGGATGAGCTCCGCGATCTCCTTGGTGGAGGCGCCGGTCCGCTCGGCCAGATCCTTGATCTCGTCCGCCACCACCGCGAAGCCCTTCCCGTGCTCGCCCGACTGCGCGGCCAGGATGGCCGCGTTGAGCGCCAGGAGGTTGGTCTGCTCGGCCACCTCGTCGATCACGTTCAGGATGTTGCCGATGGTGCCGATCCTGGTGCCGAGCGAGTCGATGACGCTGGCCGCCTCCTTGGACGAGCCCTTGATGCGCTCGATGCCCTCCAGCGTCCGCGCGAGCGCCTGGGCGCCCAGCTCGGCGTCCTTCGTTGCCTGCTCGGAGAGCCGGGCGGTCGCGTTGGCGTTCCCCTCGACCTGGCTGATGGAGACGTCCATCTCGTTCATGGAGGAGCTCGTCTCCTCCGCGGTGGCGGAGAGCTCCTCGACGTTGGCCGCCACCTCCTTGATGGAGTAGGTCATCTGCTCGATGGCGGCCGTGGTCTCCTCCACGCTGGCCGCCAGCGTCTGGATGTTCTCGGCCACCTCGTCGTTGGTGGCGGCCATCTCCAGGATGGAGGAGGAGGACTCGTCGGCGCCCTGGGCCAGGACCTCGACGTTGGCGGCGATCCCCTTCAGCGACCCGATCATCTCGCGCATGGAAGCGCCCGTCTCGGCCGCCCGCGCCGACACGGTCCCGGTGCCCTCCGCCACCTGCGCGCCGGTGCGCGCGATGCGCTCGATCACCTGCGCCACCCCCTCCGCCACGCCCCGGGTGCGCGACAGGGTCTGGCCGAGGCTCTCCCCGATGCGGTTGAGCGCCTCGGCGAGCCGGCCCATCTCGTCGTCGGCGTGCTTCGGCGCGCGCGCCGCGAGGTCGTACTCCGACACCCGCGCGGCCACGCCGCTCATCTCCGCCAGCGGGACGAAGAGGCAGCGGTGCGTGATCCAGGAGATCATCGCCATCAGCGCCACGCCGCCGACGGCGAGCATGAAGAGGACGAACAGTTGCACGTGCTCCAGCCGCGCGTTGAGCACGCCCAGGGCGTGCCCCTGCAGCAGGCGCCCGACCACGCGAGACCCGCCGCCGTCCGTGACCGCGACGGGCATGAGCCGCGCGCGGACGCCGCCGGTCTCGAACGAGCGCCGCGCGGGGTGGCGCGCGTGCTCCGCGACGGCGGCCTCGGCCTGGGCCCCGTAGTCGGGGCGCACCACCTGCGCCGCCACCGCCCCGTCCGGTCGCAGCACGATCACGTAGGCGTCGTCCTCCTCCCGCAGCGTGCCCACGAGCGCGCTCGCGAGCTGCGCCTCGTCCCCCGCGCCGAGCAGGCGCGCCACGCGCGACGCGATCACCCGCCCTTCGGCGTCGGCCCGCTGCTGGTGCGCCTCCTCGATCTCGCTCCGCACCGAGCCGTTGATGACCCAGCCCGTCACGACGACGACGACGACGAGCGCAGCGCCGAAGGCGAGGTACATCGTGGGCTTCAGGCCGAGTCGGTCGATGGACTTGAGCATGGCGGTGGCTGGGCGCGGACGCGGATAAAACACTCCCGTTTCCGCGACCTTATGACCGACGCCATGCTACGCGGGGCCCTCCCGAGGGTCAAGGAACGGGCCGGACTACTGGTTGAAGAGGTCCTGCAGCTCTACGCGCGGGCCGCCGGCGGGGACGTCGAGCGGCTGGTTCTCCACCTTGAACGGCTCGAGCACGCCGCCCGACTCCACCTTCCTGCCGGTGGCGGGATCGATCCGGACGAACGCGATGCCGTCCGGAACCGGGAAGTCGGGCTGCGGCCGCTCGCCGAGCGCGGCCCGCATGTAGTCGAGCCAGATGGGCAGCGCGGCGCGGCCGCCGGTCTCGTAGCGTCCGAGCGGCATCTCGTTCTGGTCGTAGCCGAGCCACACGCCGGCGAGCAGGTCGTGCGTGAAGCCCATGAACCAGGTGTCGAACGAGTCGTTGGTGGTCCCGGTCTTGCCGGCCGCCGGCTTGCCCAGCCGCGCCGCCTGGGCGCCCGTGCCCACCGTGGCCACCTCGTGCATGAGCGCGACGGTGATGTAGGCCGAGCGCGGATCCATGACGCGCTCGGGCGGGCTCGCCACGGCGGCGGCCGCGGCCGCCAGGCGCGCCGGGAGCGGCACCCACGGATCGACCGGCGCGCTGTGGTCCTCGAGCAGGCGGCCGTCACGGTCGAGCACGCGCTTCACCAGGGTGGAGGGCTCCTTCTCGCCGTAGCGGTCGAGGAGCGCGTAGACGTTGGCCAGGCTCCAGAGCGTGGTGCAGGAGGAGCCGATGGCGCTGCCCAGCTCGCGCTTCACGGGCGTGCCGAGCCCCAGCGTCGCCGCCCACGACACGAGCGTGTCGACCCCGAGCGCGGCCGCCGTCTTCACGGCCGGGATGTTCATCGAGTGCACGAGCGCGTCGCGCACCGTCACGTCCCCCTTGAAGGAGGCGCCGAAGTTCTCGGGCTTCCAGGAGACGCCCGAGCTCTCGTCGCGGTAGACGATGGGGGCGTCGGTGAGGAGCGTGGCCGGCGTGAAGCCCAGCTTCTCGAACGCGCCCGAGTAGACGATGGGCTTGAAGGCCGAGCCGGGCTGCCGGCAGGCCTGGAAGGCGCGGTTGAACTCGGAGGCCTCGAAGTCGTAGCCGCCCACCACCGCCGCCACGTAGCCGGTGAAGGGCTCGATGGAGACGAGCGCTCCCTGCAGCTTCGGCTCCTGCTCGAGGGAGAGGAGCACCTCGGCCTCCGGCACGAGCCCCTGCCGCTCCCGCGGCTCGCGCGCCAGGAGCGCCGCGCGCGTCACCCGCCGCACCAGGATCACGTCCCCTGCGTGGAGCGCCGACGATGGGCGCGTGAGGAGTCCACCCGGGTAGGCCTGCTCCGGGTTCGGCCGCCGCGCCCAGCGCATCCCGGCCAGGGGCAGGACCCCGACGTTCGGTCCCACCGCGACGCGCACCGCCGCCGCGCCGTCGTCCACCGCCTCCACGATGCCGACCGCGTAGTCGCCCACGCGGAGGGCGCCGCGCGGCCAGGCCCGGGCCAGGCGCGCCGCGAGCTCGGCGCGTTGCGCCCCGGAGACGGTCGTCACCGGCCCCGCGTAGCCCTGCCGGTGATCCACCTCCATCAGGCCGGCCATCATCGCCGCCTGCGCGGCGCGCTGCATCTCGAGGTCCATCGCCGTCTCGACGCGCAGCCCGTCGTGGAGCACGCGGTCGTTGCCGTAGCGCTCCACCAGCTGGCGCCGCACCTGCTCGCTGTAGAAGGGGGCGGTCTCCCGGAACGACTCGTCGAGCGGGTAGACCTTCACCTCCGCCTCCTCCGCCGCCCGCCGCTCCTCGGAGGTGATGACGCCGTCCTCGGCCATCCGGCGCAGCACGTAGCGCTGGCGCGTCCGGGCGGCCTCGGGGTTGGTGAAGGGCGAGTAACGGCTCGGCGCCTGGGGGAGGCCGGCCAGGAGCGCCGCCTCGGCGAGCGTGAGGTCCTGGACGTCCTTGTGGAAGTAGTTCTCGGCCGCGGCCTGGACCCCGTAGCTGTGGTGGCCGAGGTAGACCCCGTTCAGGTAGAGCCACAGGATCTCGCGCTTGTCGAAGGCCGCCTCGAGGCGACGCGCCAGGATCAGCTCGCGGAACTTGCGGCGCAGCGTCCGGCGCGTCCCCGCCTCGAACCCCTCCGCCGAGACCAGCAGCGACTTCGCCGTCTGCTGGGTGATGGTCGAGCCCCCCTGCACGCGCCGGCGCAGGACGTAGGTGTGGTAGGCGGCGCGCAGCGTCCCCATCCAGTCGATGCCGCCGTGCTCGAAGAAGTTCTTGTCCTCCGAGGCGACCAGGGCCTGCACCAGCCGCCGCGGGATGCGGTCCATGGGGACCACCTTGCGCCGCTCCTCGAAGAGCTCTCCGGCCAGCTGGCCGTCGGACGAGAGGAGCTCGGTCACCACCGGCGGCCGGTACCGCGCGAGCGTCGGCACCTCGGGGATTCCCCGCGCGTCGCGGCGCCAGGCCACGGCCAGGGCGGCCGCGCCCCCCAGGGCGAGCAGGACCATCAGGCCGGCGGCGCTCGCCAGGAGGCGGAGGAGGAGGCGACGGCGGCGGGTGCCCATCGGACCGCGAATCTACGCGCGCCTGCGCCGCGCGATCAACGCTCCGCTTCGCCGGCGGCGGGCGGCGGCGCCAGGTTGGCCTTGCCGAGCGCCTCGGCGAGGTCGCCGGGCAGCGGCGCGACGAGCCGCAGCGCGCGCCCGGTCACGGGGTGCGGGAGGGAGAGCCTCCAGGCGTGGAGGAACATGCGGCGGAGCCCCCAGCGCGTCCGCACCAGGCGGTTGAAGGGGAAGTCGCCGTAGCGCGGGTCGCCCGCCACCGGGTGGGCCACCGCCTGCAGGTGGCGGCGGATCTGGTGCGTGCGCCCGGTCTCGATCCGGAGCTGCAGCAGCGAGGCCTCGTGGACGGAGGAGATCACGCGGTAGTGCGTGGTGGCCTCCTGGAACCGCACGCCGCGCGCCGCCCTGGAGCGGGCCGTCTGCTCGTGCTCCGAGAGCGGCAGGTCGATCGTTCCCTCGTGACGGGGCATCTTCCCCTTCACCAGCGCCAGGTAGGTCTTCCGCACGCCCTCGCCGGAGGTGAAGATCTCGGTCAGGCGGACCATGCACCGCCGCGTCTTCGCGACCAGCACCACGCCCGAGGTCTCGCGGTCGAGCCGGTGCGCCGGCGAGGGCCGGAACTCGGTGGTGGGCAGGTCGGCCGGCACGCGCAGGTAGGCGCGCGCCTCCTCGACCAGCGTGGCGCCGGTGATTCCGGTCCCGGGGTGCGCGGCCAGGCCGGCCGGCTTGTCGACGGCCAGGAGATGCTCGTCCTCGTGCAGCACCCGGAACGTCACGACCACCCGTCCCTCCCGGCCCGGGGCCGCGGGGGGCGCGGGCCCGAGCAGCCGCGCCTCGTCGGCCCGGACGACCACCCGGTCGCCCGCGGCGAGCAGCTGCTCGCCGCGCCCGCGCGCGCCGTTCACGCGCACCTTGCGCGTGCGCAGGAGCTTGTAGACGTGGCTGAGCGGAACGTCGCGCAGGGCGCGGCGCAGGAACTTGTCGAGCCGCTGGCCGGCGGCGTCGGGGCTGACCTCGAGCTGGAGCACGCCCCGAGTCTAGAGCAGCTCGAGCTGTTCGCGCTCGACCAGCGGCTCGGCCCGGATGCCCTGCCGCCGGAGCGCCGCCGCCAGCTCGGCCGCGTAGCCGTGGATGGTGAGCACCCGGCTCGCGCCCGTCGCCCGCGCGTACCGCAGCAGCGCCGGGAAGTCGGCGTGGTCGGAGAGCGGGAACGCGGCGTCGGCGCCGCGGAAGCCGTGCCGCCCGTCGACGGCCCATCCGGTCAGGATGGCCGTGCGCCGGTCGCGGATGCGGAGGATCGCCGCGGTGCGCGCGAGGTGAGGCGGCGCCACCACCACCTCCCCCGGACCCGGCCCCTCCGGCCCCAGCGGCTCGACGTTGGGCAGCGGGACGCCCTCCGCCTCGTAGACGCGGTTCACCGCGTGGACCACCGGGTGGGCGCGGCAGCGGTAGCCCGCCTCGCCCAGGCACTTCAGGATCTCCTGCGCCTTCCCGAGGGCGTACCCCAGCAGGACGGGCACCGCGCCGTCCGAGAGCGCGTCGTCCACGAAGCGCCGGACGGCGGCCAGCACCTCCTCCTTGGGCGGGAAGACGTAGCGCGGGAGGCCGAAGGTCGACTCGAGGACCAGCACGTCGCACTCGACCACCCCCGCCGGCTCGGCGGTCAGGGTCGGCTCGAGGCAGAGATCGCCCGAGTAGCCGAGCACCACGCCGCCGCGCGAGGCGCGGAGCTGCGCCGACCCGAGCACGTGGCCGGCGGGGACGAGCTCCAGCGTCAGGTCGCCCAGCCCGAAGGGCTTTCCGTACTCCGCGGCCAGCGCCTCGCCCTTCAGGCGGGCTCCCAGCCGGTGCCGCACCAGCGACACGGTGGCGCGGGTGGCGATGGTCCGGTCGTGGCGTGCGATGTGGTCCCCGTGCGCGTGCGAGACGAAGGCGCAGGCAGCGCGCCGGTGCGCGTCGAGGAAGAGCCCCGTCTCGCGGATGCGCAGCTGGCCCTTCGAGAGCTCGATCGGCAGGCGTCTCACCGGGCGCCTTCTTACCCCGTCGGCCCGACACCGATCGCCGGCGGCGCGCCCTCACTCCACCAGGCGGAAGCGGTAGACGCCCTCCTCCCGCGCGCGGCGCACCTCGCCGCGGTCCTCCAGGAGCTCCAGGTTGGCGATGGCCTCCGAGACCACCAGGAACAGGTCGCCGTCCCGCGCCCACGGGAAGAGCGCCCGCGTCACCTCGTAGGCGGTCGGCGCGCCGCCCCGCAGCACCTGCCGGATCCGCTCCTGCCGCTTTTCGTAGAAGGCGAGGAGGCCGTCGATGACGCCCCGGTGATCGGTGAAGGGCGGCCCGTGCCCGGGCAGCACGAGATCGACCTCCAGCTCCCGCAGCCGCGCGATGGAGGCGAGGTAGGCGACCAGCGGCCTAAAGGTTCCCTCCCGGCCGTCCGGGCCGAGGTCGATGATGGGGTTGGGCGAGACCTTCTCCAGGAGGTGGTCCGCGGAGAGCACGAGGCGTCGCCGCCGGTCGTAGAGGCAGGTCAGCCCGGGCGTGTGGCCGGGCATGTGCAGCGCCTCGAGCGCCAGGTGCCGCGTGCGGAACAGGGTGCCGGGCGCGAGGGGCGCGACGCTCGGGATGCGGCGCGCCATGCCGTAGCTCCCGCCCAGGTTCCGCCCGATCTCGGCCATCACCTCGGGTGGGACGCCCAGCGCGAGGAGATGGGCGCCATAGGCGGGCAGCAGGTCGCGCCAGCGCCGGCCCGACTCCGAGACCTTCGGCTCGTCCGCGGGGTGGACGTGGACCGGCACCGCCCGGCCGGCCCGCTCCTGCACGGTCCGGGCGCCGCCGTAGTGGTCCACGTGTCCGTGGGAGAGGACGATGCGGGTCACCTGGTCGAAGCGGAGCCCCGCGCGCGCGAAGCCCTGCTCGAGCGCCGCCTCCGCCTCTGCCGTGCCGAGGCCCGCATCGAACATCAGGAGGCCCCCCTCCTCCTCCACCAGGTAGACGTTGACCGGGCCCCCGGCCTGGGGGAACGGGATGGGGACGGGGATGCGGTGGATCCCCAGGTCGCGGAGGTCACGCTCCGTCATCGCCTACTTCGCGCCCTTCACCTTCTCGCGGAGCTCCGGGAGGGCCTTGAAGAGGTCGGCGACGAGGCC
>JAJYHA010000401.1 GCA_021784995.1 Myxococcales bacterium | reverse complement strand
GACGTGGCGCGCTTCCTCGCCGCCCCTCCGGGTCTCGCGCTCGCCGCTGCGGCGCGACGTCGGGCGCTGCGGCGCGAGGTTCCGTTCCTGCTGCGCGTCGGCGGCGGGCCCGCCGGCTCCTGCCACCTCTCGGGCGCCATCGACGCGCTGATCGAGGGGGAGGGCGAGGTGACGGTGGTCGACTTCAAGTACGCGCTGCCCGCGGTCGCCGCGGCCGACCGCTACCGCTTCCAGCTCCTGGCGTACGTCGCCGCCGCGCGCCGCGCGCGGCCGGGCGCGCGGGTGAGCGCGCGCCTCCAGTTCCTGCGGGGGAGCTGCCGCGCGCTCGACCTCACGCCGCGAGACCACGAGCTCGAGCGCTTCCTCCGCGACCTGCCGCGCGCCGCTCGCGCCGCCCACGAGGGGACGGGCCACCGCGCGTCGCCCGCCGAGCTCGGACGGACGGAGGCCGGCTGCCGCGCCGAGGGGTGCGGGTTCGTCGCGCGCTGTTACCGCTGACGGGGAGGTCCGCCGCTCCACCCGGGTGAACCTCGCCGGGGAGCCGCCGCAGCTCCGAGAGGGCGCCCGACGCCCTGGAAATCCCTTCTTGAGGGGCTTCCCGGGCGCGATATACATTCGCCCTCGATCCGTTCATCCGGCAGTCCGGTTCGTCCGTCCCCGCGTCGCGCGTCCTGCGACGCCCTTCCCACGGAGCCGCGCATGGAAAACAGAGTGACACCTCGCGTGAAGGAGATCCTGTCCTGGTACTCCTCGGAGAGCCCGGGCACGCTCACCAACCTCGCCCGCCTCCTCACGCACGGCCGCCTCGGCGGGACCGGAAAGCTCGTCATCCTGCCCGTCGACCAGGGCTTCGAGCACGGGCCGGCGCGCTCGTTCGCGCCGAACCCGGACGGCTACGATCCGCGCTACCACTTCCAGCTCGCCATCGACGCCGGGTGCAACGCCTACGCGGCGCCGCTGGGCTTCCTGGAGGCCGGCGCGGCGGAGTTCGCGGGTCAGCTCCCGCTCATCCTCAAGCTCAACAACTCGGACTCCCTGTCGAAGCTCGGCGGCGCGCCCATCTCCGCGGTGACGGCGTCGGTGCGCGACGCCGTCCGGCTCGGCTGCGTGGCCATCGGCTACACCATCTACCCCGGCTCCGACGCCCGCAACGCGCAGCTCCAGGAGCTGCGCGAGCTCGCGCTGGAGGCGAAGGAGGCCGGGCTGGCGGTGGTCGTGTGGAGCTACCCGCGCGGTGCCGGTGTGTCGAAGGAGGGCGAGACGGCGGTCGACATCAGCGCCTACGCGGCGCAGATCGCGGCGCAGATGGGCGCGCACGTCATCAAGGTGAAGCCGCCCAAGGACATGGTGGAACACCCCGAGGCGAAGAAGGTCTACGAGAAGTACGCCATCCCCACCAAGACGCTGGCGGAGCGGGTCCGGCACGTGGTGCAGAGCGCCTTCAACGGGCGGCGCATCGTCATCTTCTCCGGCGGCGAGGCAAAGGCCACCGAGGAGATCCTGAAGGAGATCCAGGGCATCAAGGACGGCGGAGGCTTCGGCTCCATCATGGGGCGCAACGCCTTCCAGCGTCCCAAGGCCGAGGCGCTCAAGCTGCTGGCCGACGTCATGAAGATCTACGCCAGCTAGGCCCAGGCCTCCCGGCGGCGCGGGCGGACGGTCGACCCGAGGGGCGGCCGTCCGCCGTCCCGGCCACTGCACGAAGCGTGGGCAGCGGCTCTCGCCCTCCGCGGGCCGTCCGGGCCGCCTCGGGACCCGCCACCGGGTGATCCTGCGAGGAGGTGAGCACCTCCGGCAGGCCGCGGAGCGCCGGTTCCAGGACCGGCGCGACGCGCGGAGACGGGGCCCGTCATGGCCGCGCGTGCACTCTCTCTTTTCCGCGTCCGCAGGGCCTTTTTCCCTTGCCACCCCCGGCGACCGGGGTTTATACGCATTTACCTTTTCACTTCGCGGATCTTGCTTCGTTCGTGCTGCAGAGGGCGGGGGCGGATCAGCCCGCCACCAGGGCCGAGGAAAACCGGAAATGCGACTCTATCCCAAGGTGATCCCGACCATCGCCCGCGAGGTGATCCAGACGCTCATGCAGGACGGTGACGTCGAGATCGAGACCCTGCGCATCTCCGACGCCGAGATGGACATGGCGGCGATCATGAAGGAGTACCTCGCGGCCGAGGAGCGCGTGAACGCGGCCACCCGCGAGGCGCTCGAGCGGCGCGGCTACGATCACTCCCGGTTCAACCAGGTGAAGCGCGAGATGGCGGACGTCCGCGGCTTCAAGATGGGCGACGAGGGCATCGAGTACGTCATCGGGCAGATGATCGAATTCCTCCTCATCTCGCGGAACGTGGAGGAGGTCTACGCCGAGGACACGACGCTCCGGAAGAAGATCTTCGGGATCTTCAAGAAGCACCTCGACGTCGACGAGGAGATCGATCGCGAGGCGCGCGCGCGCCTGAAGCACCTCCAGGAGGGAACGAGCGCCTGGGAGGTGGAGTACCAGAAGACGATCGATCTGCTCCGCCGCTCGCGCGGGCTCATCTAGCGCGCGCCGTCACTGCTCCCCCTCCAGGGCTCCGCCGCCCGGCGCGATGCGGGACAGCATCGCGCGCACCGGCCCCAGATCGACCTCGCTCACCGCCGCCACGGGCAGGTGTCGTTCGTCCTTGCTGAACCAGAGGTGGATGGGCCGCGTGCCGGCGCTCCCGTCGGCGCGCGTCAGCACGGCGTCCACGCGCAGCGTGTCGAAGCTCCCGGCCGGTGACTGGACCCGTTCGCTTTCGGGCGCGACCGCGCCCCGGAGCCGCCAGAAGCGGCGGTTGGCGACCAGGTCGGCGCAGATCTCCTGGCGAGGGGCCAGCGCAGCGGCGCGGAGGTAGTACACGAGCGAGATCAGGTCCATGACCTCCCCCCGCGGCGCGAGCTCGGCGGTCCCCTTCCTGTCGCCGAAGGCCCAGGCCATCGTGACCGGCCCGGCGACGTCGAAGCGCGTGTCGCTCCACTTGCGCACGCCGTCCTCCTCCGTCTCGTCCCGGTAGCGCTGTGGCCGCAGGCCGTCCGCCTGCACCCAGGAGAGCGCGAAGCCGCGCACGCGCCGCACCTTTGCGAAGACCGAGGTGTTCTTGATCCGCGCACGCAGCGGGAGGAGCGTCCCGCGCGAGATGGGCGGCTCCACCGCCGTCGACGCGGTCCCCGCCTTGACCACTCCCATCACGTCGAAGTCGTAGGTCAGCACCTCGCCCACGCGGAACGGCCTGGGCCCGGCGCGGAGCGGCGGGAGGGCGCAGGCGCCTCGGGAGGCGCCCGCGCCGG
>JAJYHA010000268.1 GCA_021784995.1 Myxococcales bacterium | reverse complement strand
CCAGGGGATAGCTGGCCAGCCCGCCCAGGATCGCGCCCACGAACCCCTTGAGCCCGATGAGGAACCCGGTGTCGTAGTAGAGGGTGGTGATGGGCGCCACGAGCGTGCCGGAGAAGGCGCCCACCAGGGCGGCCAGCGCGAAGCTGAGCCGCCCGGAGAGGCGGGTCGGGATCCCGACCAGCCGCGCGCCGACGCGGTTCATGGCGCTGGCGCGCAGCGCCTTGCCGTACGCGGTCCGCTCGAAGAAGGCGTAGAGCGCCGCGATGACCGCCGCCGAGAAGAGCACCACCAGCAGCGACTGCACGTTCACCGGCGAGCCCGCCAGCTCCAGCCGGGCCTCCGAGAAGGCGCGCGTCCGGGACCCCTCCGCGCCGAACAGCAGCAGTCCGACGTGGACCAGCGCCACGTGGACCGCGACCGCCACGATGAGGAGCACCAGCACCGAGGCGCCGGCGAGCGGCTGGAACGCGACCCGGTACAGCGCCGGTCCGAGGGGGACCACCAGCGCGAGCGCGAGCGCGATCTGCGCGGGCGCGGGCCAGCGCCCGAAGGGCGCCAGGCGCAGCACGGCCCAGACGGCCAGCGGGTACCCCACGTTCCAGCCCACCACGCGCGCCAGCCGGCCCGCCGCTCGTGCGCGGAGCGCCTCCCGGCCGTCGAGGACGAGGACCGCCGCGCAGGCCGCCGCCAGCAGGCCCATCGTCCCCGGCACCCGGCCGGCCTGGAGCGCGGCCAGCGTCAGCCCCCCGAAGGCGACGAACTCGCCCTGCGGGATGAAGATGACCCGCGTGACGGAGAAGATCAGGACGAGCGCCAGCGCCAGCAGCGCGTAGATGGCGCCGTTGACGAGGCCGTCCTGCGCGAGCAGGAGGGCGATGTCCGGCGTCACTGGATGAGCTGCCAGGCGCCGTTGCGGACCTCGACCATGACGCGCGCGCGCGTGTCGAGCCCGTTGTGGTCGGCGGGGGTCATGTCGAAGACGCCGTGCGCCCCCGCCAGCCCGTGGATCCCCTCCAGCGCGTCGCGCAGCGCGGCGCGGAACTCGGCGGTGCCGGGCTGCGCCTTCCGCAGCGCCACCGGCACGGCGGCCTGGAGCAGCAGGCCGGCGTCCCAGGCGTGCGCGCCGAAGCCGGAGAACGTGCCGGGCCCGTGGACCGCCTCGTAGCGGCGGATGTACTCGAGCCCGGGCTTCTTGCAGGGGTGCGAGTCGGGGAGCTGGCTCGCCACCACCACCGGCCCGGCGGGCAGGATGGCGCCCTCGACGTCCTTGCCGCCCACGCGCAGGAAGTCGGGGTTGGTCACGCCGTGGGTCTGGTACACCTTGCCCCGGTAACCGCGCTCGAGCAGCGTCTTCTCCGGGAGCGCCGCCGGCGTGCCCGACGCGCCGACGAGGACCGCGTCGGGACGGGCGGAGAGGATCTTCAGGATCTGGCCCGTGACGGAGGTGTCCGCGCGGTTGTAGCGCTCCGTCGCGACGATCCGGACGTCGCGCTCATGGGCCGCCTTCTGGAACTCGGCCGCCCAGCCCTCGCCGTAGGCGTCGGCGAACCCGATGTACGCCGCCGTCTTCACGCCGTGGTCCGCCATGTGCCGAGCGATGCCCTGGGCCATGAGCGCGTCGTTCTGGGGCGTCTTGAACACCCAGCGGCGCCTGGCGTCCATCGGCTCCACCACCCGCGCGTTGCCCGCCATCGAGATGAGCGGGGTGCCCGTCTCGGCCGCCACGTCGATCATGGCCAGCGAGTTGGGGGTCGTGTTGGACCCGACCATCACGTCGACGTGGTCCTCGCTGGTCAGCCGGCGCGCGTTCTTGACGGCCGTGGTGCTGTCGGTAGCGTCGTCGAGCACGATGTAGCGCACCTTCACGCCGCCGAGGGTGGCCGGCAGGAGCGCCACCGTGTTCCGGCTCGGGATCCCGAGCGAGGCGGCGGGGCCCGTGGCGGAGACGGAGAAGCCGACGGTGATCTCGGCCGCCCGGGCCCGGCCCGAGAGCAGCACCACGGACAGCACGGCAGTCGCCCAGCGGGCTCGGTTCATGGAAGATCTCCTCGTGCGCGATCGGCGGCCGGGGGCCGGGCCGCCCTTCGAGCGCCGAGTGTACCCGCTCGCACGGGCGAGGCCCATCCCCGCGATCGCGCCGGCGCGCCGCCCACCCGCGCGCTGCCCGCGCCTCGCCCGACGCTCAGAAGTCCTTCCGGAGGTCCATGCCCGCGTAGAGCGACGCGACCTGGTCGCCGTAGCCGTTGAACGGCAGCGTGGGCCGGCGGAAGAACTCGCCGATGCGCCGCTCCTTCGCCTGGCTCCAGCGCGGGTGATCGACCGCCGGGTTCACGTTCGCGTAGAAGCCGTACTCGTCGGGCGCGGCCCGGTTCCACGCCGTCCGCGGGGGATCGGGGACCAGCGAGATGCGGACGATCGACTTGGCGCCCTTGAACCCGTACTTCCACGGCACCACCAGGCGCGCGGGCGCCCCGTTCTGCGGGGGGAGCACCCGGCCGTACAGGCCGAATGCCAGCAGGGTCAGCGGGTGCATCGCCTCGTCGATGCGCAGGCCTTCGACGTACGGCCAGGCGAGCACGGCGCGGCGCTCTCCGGGGAGCTGCCGGTCGTCCAGGAGCGTCTCGAACCGGACGTAGCGAGCCCTCGACGTGGGCTCGACCCGCCGCAGCACCTCGGCCAGCGGGAAGCCGACCCACGGGATCACCATCGACCAGGCCTCCACGCAGCGCATGCGGTAGATCCGCTCCTCCTGCGGCGCCCACCTCATGAGCGCGTCCACGTCGACCGTCCGGGGCCGTGCCACCTCGCCGTCGATGCGGAGCGTCCACGGGCGTGGGCGGAGCGCCCCGCCGTTCCGCTTCGGGTCGTCCTTGTCGGTCCCGAGCTCGTAGAAGTTGTTGTACGAGGTGACGGCCTCCCACGGGGTGGGCGCCTCGCCGCCGGCCAGCTCCCGACGCGCCGCGACGGTGATGGACTCGCCCTCCGGCCCTGCGCCCCGGGCCCCGGTGGGGAGCGCCGCGCCGGCCGCTCCCGCCGCGCCGAGGAGGAGGAACTCCCGGCGCCGCAGGTAGAGCGCCTCGGGGGTGACGTCGCGCGCGCCGAGCTCGTCGCGCCGGGAGTGGGCCATGGCGTGCCTCCTCGCACGTTGCATAATGCGCGGGTGCCCGCGCTGCCCTGGGTCGACCGCGGCCTCGACCGCCTCGCCATGTGGCTCGAGGATCGGCGGACGCGCCCCGCCGTCGGCTACCGCGGCGCCCCGCCCCTGCCACTCGCGTGCTTCGGACCGCTCCCCGACCCCGGGGTGCCCGCGGAGGGCGC
>JAJYHA010000125.1 GCA_021784995.1 Myxococcales bacterium | reverse complement strand
TCCGCCACGCGCGCCACCTCGAACGGGACGCCGAGCCGCCGCTCGATGAGCCCGCCGTTGCGCTGCAGGATCTGGACGGTGCCCGCGCCGATGTTCCCGAGCCCCAGGATGCCCACCTTGATGGCCTTGGGTGCCGCCATGTCATGACCTCCGAGGGTCGAACTCTTACCACGTCGCTCGACCCTGCGACGGGATGGTGGCACGCTTGGCGGCGCCGGCGGCCGCCGCCGCGGGCGCGCCACGCACCGCATGGGCCAGATCTTCCTCGTACGACACGCGCAGGCCTCCTTCGCCAGCGAGGACTACGACCAGCTCTCGCAGCTCGGCCTCGAGCAGGCGCGCTGGCTCGGCGGCTGGTTCGGCCGTTGCGGCCAGGGGTTCACGCACGCCGCCGCCGGGACGCTGCGGCGCCAGCAGCAGAGCGCCGAGGCGTGCCTGGCGGCGCTCCCGGCGGCGCTGCGGCCGCCCGGGCCGACCGCGGTCGACCCCGGGCTCGACGAGTACGACTCGGCCGACGTCGTCGCGCGCCACCGGCCCGACCTCGCGCAGCGGGCCGCCATGCAGCGCTTCATCGCCGGGAGCGCCGACCCGCGGCGCGCCTTCCAGGAGGTCTTCGCGGCGGCGCTCGAGCGCTGGGTGGGCGGCCGGAGCGACTCCGAGTACCGCGAGTCCTGGCGCGGCTTCCGTGAGCGGTGCGTGGCCGCGCTGGAGCGAACGGTGGCCGCCGCCGGCGCGTCGCGCGACGTGCTCGTCTTCTCCTCGGGAGGCCCCATCGCCGCCATCTGCCAGCACCTGCTGGGGTTGCCCGATCGCAGGGCGATGGAGCTAAACTGGTCGCTGGTGAACAGCTCGATCACGAAGCTCCTCTACGGACGGGGTCGCTTGAGCGTCCACGCCCTCAACGCCTATCCCCACCTCGAGTCGGCCGGCCGGCCCGGCTGCGTCACCTACCGCTGATCCGGAGGCACCGTGCAGATCCTCGACCCCGTCGGGCACGTCGCGCGCACCCCGCTCCCCCTCTCGCCGCGCCTCGACACGCTGCGCGGCAGGACCGTCTGCCTGCTCGACATCAGCAAGCCGAAGGGGAACCACTTCCTCGACGAGCTCGAGCGCCTGCTGGTGGCGGAGCAGGGCGCGCGGGTGCTCCGGCGCCGGAAGCCCACCTTCTCGCGCCCCGCGCCCGAGGAGCTGGCGGCCGGCATCGCGGCGGAGGCCGACTGCGTGGTGGAGGCCCTCGCCGATTGAGGGTCCTGCACGACGTGCAGTTTGCACGACGCCAGATTCTTCGAGAGCCGTGGGATCCCCGCCGTCGCGGTCGCGACCCGGGAGTTCGTGGAGGCCGGGCGCGCGCAGGCGAAGGCGCTCGCCTTCGAGGTCTTCGAGGTGTTGCCGGTGGCGCACCCCATCCAGCCGCTCACGGCGGAGGAGGTGGCGGCGCTGGCGCGCGGCGCGATGGCCGAGATCGTCGCGCGCCTCACGGCCGGCGGCCCGGCCCCGGCGCCCCGGGTCGGAGGCTAGGCTCGTGACCCTGCCCGTGCTGCAGCCCGAGGTGCTGGAGCGCACGCGCCGCTTCGTCGAGGCCTACACCGCCACCGGGCCCTACGAGCTGAACGCCGACGCGGTCCTGACCGAGACGACCGTCCAGGGACTGGCGAGGAACCTGCAGCGGCACGGCCACATGTACTGTCCCTGCCACCTGCTGCCGGAGGCGCCGGAGGAGCGCGCCAGCCTGGTCTGCCCCTGCGCCCCGCACCACGAGGACATCCGGCGCGACGGGCAGTGCCACTGCGGCATCTTCGTCGCGCCCGGCACCGGGGTGAAGCCGTCGCTCCCGGCGGCGGCGCCCCACCCGACCCCGGCCGTGGAGACCGGCGCCCGTGCGCTGCGATCGGCGGTGGTGGAGGTGGAGGACGAGGACGCGGCGCGCGCGTACGTCGAGCGCCGGCGATGGGGTGACGGGTTGCCCGTGGTCCCGGCCACGCCGGCGCGGGTGGAGCGGATGCTGGCCGCCGTCGCTCTGCCCCCCGAGCACGAGGTGGCGAAGGTCCCGCCCAACTACGCCCCCGCCACGGTGGAGAAGGTGGCCGTCAACGCCGTCCTGGCGGGCTGCGCACCGGAGCTCCTCCCCGTCGTCCTCGCCGGTGTGCGCGCCATGTGCGCCGAGGCCTTCAACCTGCACGGCCTCTCGGCCACCACGCACTGGGCCTGTCCTCTCTTCGTCGTGAACGGTCCGGCGGCGCGGGCGCTCGGCTTCAACGGCGGCGTGGGCGCTTTCGGCAACGGGACGGCCGCCAACGCGACGGTCGGCCGGGCCCTGCGGCTGGTCATGATGAACGTGGGCGGCGCCCGGCCGGGCGCCATCACGCGCAGCACGCAGGGCCACCCCGGCCGTTACACCTACTGCATCGCGGAGAACGAGGCCGACTCGCCGTGGGCGCCCCTGCACGTGGAGCGCGGGCTGGCGCCCGGGACGAGCGCCGTCACCGTGGTCGCCGCCGAGGCGCCGCACGGTCTCTCGGACCAGGGCAGCCGGACGGCCGAGGAGCTCGCGCTCTCGCTCGGCTGGAGCATGGCCGGGATCTGGAACTACCTGTCGTTCCCGGTCCAGTCGCAGACCGTGCTCGCGCTCGCGCCCGAGCACGCGCGCGTCTTCGCGCGCGACGGCTGGAGCAAGGACGACCTGCGGCGCTTCCTCTTCGAGCGCATCCGCCGGCCGCTCGGCTCCTGGGCCGACGGGGACGGCAGCCGGCGCGAGGTGAGCCCGATGGTCCGCGAGCTCCTGGCGCGGGGGGCGGATCCCGGGACGCTCGTGCCCAAGTTCCCGTCTCCCGAGAGCCTCCTCGTCCTGGTGGTGGGCGGGACGGCGGGGCTCTTCTCCTCCGTGATGCCCGGCTGGATCTCGACCAGCACCGCGGTCACCGAGCTCATCCGCTGAAGGGCGGCGCGTCGTCCACGAGCGGCGTGGTAGCGCCGCTCGTGCGGGGAGACACGTCGCCGTGCGCGCGCGCGCACGCCCCGAGCGTGCGACCGGCGGCGCTCACCGGTGTTTGATATGATGCGGCAGTCGGGAGATGGACATGCGGACGCCAATCATCACGCTCGTGACCTGCGCGGCGCTGCTCGTGCCGGGACGCGCCGCTCTCGCCCAGGCCAACGCTCCGGACCAGGCCAGCGAGGCCACGTTCGGCGCCGGCACGCCCGCCCCGGGGAGGATCGCCGCCCCGCCCGCGACCGTGGCCCCCGCCGTCCCTGCCCCGGCGGTGACGCCAGCCCCATCCGCGCCGGGCGCCGCGGCGCCGCCCGGCCAGTGGGTCTACACGCAGCAGT
>JAJYHA010000338.1 GCA_021784995.1 Myxococcales bacterium | reverse complement strand
ATCTGGCCCGGGCGCGGGGGCGCGGCCTCGTCCTCGCGGGGCAGCGGCAGCCGGCGGCGGCGCACGCGCTCGCCGCGGCGATGAACGACGCCCTCGGCAACGCCGGGGCGACGGTCCTCTACCGGGAGCCGGTCCTCCTCGACCGGTCGAGCGGTCCCGAGGGGCTCGCCGCGCTCGCCGCCGAGATCCGGGCGGGGGGCGTCGACACCCTGGTGATCACCGCCTGGAACCCGGTCTACACCGCCCCGGCCGAGCTCGAGCTCGGCGCCCTGCTCCGCCGGGTGCCGAACGTCGTCTACCTCGCCGCCCGCGAGGACGAGACGACCGCCGTCGCCGGCGCGGTGGTGGCGGCCGCGCACCCGCTGGAGAGCTGGGGGGACCTGCGCGCCCGCGACGGGACGGCCTCCGTCGTCCAGCCGCTCATCGCGCCGCTGGTGGCCAGCGCCACCGAGCTCGACCTGCTCGCCGCCTTCCTCGACCGGGGGCAGGTGGGCGCCTGGGCGCTCGTCCGGGAGGGGTGGCGGCGACGGACCGGCGACGAGGGGTTCGACCGCCGGTGGGACCGGTGGCTCGCGGACGGCGTCGTCGCCGGGACGGCCGCGCCCCCGGTCGCGCCCCCGCTCGACGGCGCGGCGATCGCCGCGGCGCTGGCGGCGGCGCCGCCTCCGGTCGCCGGGATCGAGGCGATCTTCGCGCCCGACGACAAGGTCCTCGACGGGCGCCTCGGCGAGAACGCCTGGCTGCAGGAGCTGCCCCACCCGGTCTCGAAGCTCACCTGGGACAACGCCGCGCTGCTCTCGCCGGCCACCGCGGCCCGCCTCGGCCTCGAGACCGGCGCCCTCGCGACCCTCCGGCTGCACGGGCGGGAGGTGCTCGCCCCGGTGCTGGTCCAGCCCGGCCACGCCGACGAGGCGGTGACCCTGCCGCTCGGCTACGGCCGGCGGGTCGCCGGCGCGGTGGCGACCGGCGCCGGCTTCGACGCCTACGCGCTCCGCCGGGGGGCGGCCCCCTGGATCGACGGGGGGCTCGAGATCGCGCCGACCGGGGCGCGGCGGGCGCTGGCGCAGACCCAGGGCCACTTCACCATGGACGGCCGGGCGCTCGCCCTGGCGCTGCCGGTCGCCGCGCTGCCGGGCGCCCTCGCCGAGCTGGAGGAGCGGCGCGGCCCCCTGCCCTCGATCCTGCCGGAGGTCGACTACTCCGGCGAGCCCTACCGCTGGGGCATGGCCATCGACCTGTCGCGCTGCATCGGGTGCGGCGCCTGCGCGCTCGCCTGCCAGGCGGAGAACAACATCCCGGTGGTCGGCCGGTCCGAGGTGCTGAACAGCCGCGAGATGCACTGGCTGCGCGTCGACCGCTACTACGAGGGGCCGGCGGAGGAGCCCGCGTCGGTCTCCCAGCCGCTCGCCTGCGTCCACTGCGAGTCGGCGCCCTGCGAGTACGTCTGCCCGGTGAACGCCACCGTCCACTCCGACGAGGGGCTGAACGAGATGGTCTACAACCGCTGCGTCGGCACCCGCTACTGCTCCAACAACTGCCCGTACAAGGTGCGGCGCTTCAACTACCTCGACTACCACACGGTGCACGCGCCGCAGCTCGCCATGCTCCAGAACCCCGACGTCACGGTGCGCGCGCGGGGGGTGATGGAGAAGTGCAGCTACTGCGTCCAGCGGATCGAGCGGGCGCGCATCGGGGCGCGGGTGGCGGGCGGGACCATCGGCGGCGACCAGGTGGTCTCGGCCTGCCAGCAGGCCTGCCCGGCCGAGGCGATCGTCTTCGGGAACCTCGCCGATCCCGCCTCCCGGGTGGCCCGGCTGGCGGGCGGCGAGCGACGCTACGATCTGCTCCACGAGCTCGGGACCCGCCCCCGCACCGGGTACCTGGCCCGGCTGCGCAACCCCAACCCGGATCTCGCATGAGCGCCGCCCCCGGGACCCCCGCGGTCGATCCGCTGGAGCCGACGCCCTTCCTGGTGGGGCGCCCGGGGGATCGCGCGCTCACCGAGGAGCTCGTCGCCACGGTCCTGGGGCCGACGCGCCGGGGCTGGCTGCTGCTCGTCGCCGCGCTCGGGGCCGGGATGGCCTTCTGGCTGGTGGCGCTCGGCGCCACCCTCTTCGTCGGCATCGGCACCTGGGGGAACAACATCCCGGTGGCCTGGGGCTTCGGGATCACCACCTTCGTCTGGTGGATCGGGATCGGCCACGCCGGGACGCTCATCAGCGCGATCCTGCTCCTCTTCCAGCAACGGTGGCGCACCAGCATCAACCGCTTCGCCGAGGCGATGACGCTCTTCGCCGTGGCGATGGCCGGGATGTACCCCATCCTGCACCTCGGCCGGCCCTGGCTCTTCTGGTGGCTCATGCCGTACCCGTCCACCACCCGGCTCTGGCCCAACTTCAAGAGCGCGCTCCCCTGGGACGTCTTCGCCATCTCGACCTACGCGACCGTCTCCTTCCTCTTCTGGTTCCTCGGGCTCATCCCCGATCTCGCCACCCTGCGCGACGCCGCCACCACCCCTCGCCGCCGGCGGATCTACGGGCTGCTCGCCTTCGGCTGGCGCGGCTCGGCCCGCCACTGGCGGCACTACCGGATCGGCTACCTGCTCCTGGCGGGGCTGGCGACGCCGCTGGTGGTGTCGGTCCACACCATCGTCAGCTTCGACTTCGCCATCTCCCTGCTCCCCGGCTGGCACACCACCATCTTCCCGCCCTACTTCGTGGCCGGCGCCATCTTCTCCGGGTTCGCCATGGTGGTCACCCTGATCGTCCCGGCGCGGCGGCTCCTCGGCCTCGAGCGCGTCATCACCATCCGTCACCTGGACAACATGAACAAGGTGATCCTGGCCACCGGACTCATGGTCGCCTACGGCTACGTGATGGAGCACTTCATGGCCTGGTATGGCGGGGATCCGGCCGAGGCCTTCGCCTTCGTGAACCGCTGGACCGGTCCCTACCGCCACCTCTGGTACCTCCAGCTCTTCTGCAACGTGGTCACCCCCCAGATCCTCTGGTTCCCGCGGATGCGCCGGAACCTGGTCGTCATGTTCGTCGTCTCGCTCCTGGTGAACCTGGGCATGTGGCTGGAGCGCTTCATGATCGTGGTGGTGTCGCTCTCCCGCGACTTCCTCCCCTCGAGCTGGGCGATGTTCCGGCCGACCTGGGTCGACTGGGGGCTGCTCTTCGGCTCGATGGCCACCTTCGGGGTCCTCTTCCTCCTCTTCCTCCGCTTCCTGCCGGTGATCCCGATCGCGGAGGTGAAGGAGCTGCGGCGCGAGCTCGACCACGAGGACCGCCTCGCCGCGGGCGGTCCGGGCCACCGGCCGGAGGGG
>JAJYHA010000097.1 GCA_021784995.1 Myxococcales bacterium | reverse complement strand
ACGGGTAGCCCCGGGGCGCGGGCCGTCAGCCCGGCGCGCCGGCGTCGTCCGCCTCCTCGGCGAGGGCGGGGTCGCCGGGGCGCCGCCCCTCGTCCTGCAGCCGCCACTGGCCGATCCGCTTCATGACCGTGCTCTTGGCCAGCTGGAGCTCCCGGACGACCGAGGCTCGCTTGCCGCGGTGGCGCCGGAGGGAGAGCCGGATCGCCTCGCGCTCGATCTCCTCCATGGTGAGCCCGCGGACGAAGAGGGTGTCGTCGTCCCCGGCGTCGCCGGGGGAGCTCCGGGTGTCCTCGAAGGCGATCGCGCCGGCGCCCACGACCGTCCCCTCGCCGCGGAAGATCAGGGCGCGCTGGACGACGTTCCGGAGCTGCCGGACGTTCCCCGGCCAGTCGTACGCCTCGAGCCGCGCCAGCGCCTCCTCCGACCAGCGCGCCGCCAGGCCGTGCGGCGCCCCCGCCTCCAGGAAGGCCTCGGCCAGCAGCCGGACGTCGCCCCGCCGCTGCCGGAGCGGCGGGACGGTGACCGGGACGACGCAGAGCCGGTAGAAGAGGTCCTCCCGGAACTTGCCGGCCCGGACCCGCGCCGGCAGGTCGCGGTGGGTCGCGGCGACGATCCGCACGTCCACCGAGATGGGCCGGGAGGCGCCGACGCGCTTCACCTCGCCCTGCTCGAGGACCCGGAGGAGCTTCGGCTGCAGGTCGAGCGGCAGCTCGCCGATCTCGTCGAGGAAGATCGTCCCGCCGCTCGCCTCCTCGAACGCGCCCTTGCGGAGGCGGTCGGCGCCGGAGAACGCCCCCTTCTCGTGGCCGAAGAGCTCCGACTCGATCAGGGTCTCGGCGATGGCCGAGCAGTTGACCGGCACGAAGGGACCGCCGGCGCGCGCCGAGCGGGCGTGGAGGGCGCGGGCCACCAGCTCCTTGCCGGTCCCGGTCTCGCCGAGGATCGCGACCGCCGCGCTCGACTGCGCGACGCGGCCGACGAGCTCGAAGACCTGCCGCATCCCGGGGTCGCGGCTCAGCATCCCCTCGTAGGGGAGCGGGCGGGGCGCGATCGGGTCGGCGGGCGGCTCGAGGATCAGCTCGGCGTCGCCGAGCCGGACCGGGACGCCGAAGGGGAGCTCGGCCAGCTCGACGCGCGCGCCGCCGAGGAGGGTGCCGTTGGTCGAGCCGAGGTCGGCGACGCGCCAGCGCCCGGCGCGCGCCTCGATCCGCAGGTGGCGCGCCGAGACGAACCGGTCGTCGATCACCAGATCGTTGGCCGGCGCGCTGCCCACCGTCGCGCCGGCCGGGCCGAGCCGGACGAACCGCTCGCGCCCCTGGGCGCGGACCCGGAGCCGCGCCGGCGGCGTCGGGGCGCCCGCGGGCGCCGCCGGACGGATCGCCGTCTCGCCGGCGCGGGGCGCCTCCTCCTCGAGGGCCGGCGAGGCGCGGAAGCGCGCGCGCCAGGAGCCGAGCGAGAGCTCGGCCCCGTCGGCGAGCGGCGCCTCGGCGACCTCGATCCCGCCCAGGGCCGTCCCGTGGCCCGAGCGATCCAGCAGGTGGAAGACCTCGCCCCGGCGCTCGACCACCGCCTGGACCCGCGACAGCGCCGGGTCGGGGAGCGAGACGTCGCAGTCCGGCGCCCGGCCGATGGCCGTGCGATCGCCGAGCGCGATCCGGAGCAGTTCCTCACCGTGACGGAAGAAGGCGAGCTCAGGCATGCGAGGACCCCCGGGGAAAGGTCGGGATCCTCGCCGCCGCGGCCGGTTCGCGGAATGTGGCGGTTGGCCGCGCGCGCAAACGCGCTCAGTCGCGCGCCAGCTGCTCGAACTCCGCCGATCCCTTGAGCGCGTCGAAGGCCGGGTCGTCGGCGAGCCAGCCGCGCACCTTCGCCGGATCGGCCGAGAGCGCCCGCCGCAGCGCCTCGAGCGCCTCGGCCTCCCGCCCCCGCCGCGCCTCGAGCGTGGCGAGATCGTAGTTGAGCTGGAGGTCGTCGGGCCGGAGGGCCGCCGCCCGCGCGTAGGCGCGCTCGGCCTCGGCGTGGAAGCCCTTCTCCGCGTAGCAGGCCCCGAGATCGAGCAGCGCTTCGAAGTTCTCCGGCTCCATCCGGACCACCTCGCGGAGGTGGGAGATCGCCTCGCGCAGGTCGCCCTCGTCCATGGCGAGCGCGGCGAGCTCCTGGCGCGGGGCCGGATCGCTCGGGTCGAGGTCGAGGGAGGCGCGGAGCGCGTGGCGGGCCTCGTCCGGCTTCCCCTGGTCGGCGAGCGCGAGCCCGAGGTCGAGGTGGGCGTCGGCCCGGGAGGGATCGAGCGCGATCGACTCCCGCAGCTCGGTGACGGCCATGTCGAGCGCGTGGGCCGCGAGGAACCCGGCCAGGTCCTGGTGCGCGGCGGCGCTGTCGGGCTCGGCCGCCAGCGCCGCCAGGTGCTCGGCGAGCGCCTCGCGGTACCGGTGCTGCTCGGCGAGGACGCCGGCCAGGTTGCCGTGGGCGTGGGCCGAGGCCGGGTCGAGCTCGATGGCGCGGGAGAACTCGCGCGCCGCCTCGGCCAGCCAGCCCCGGTCGGCCAGCTCGATGCCGCGGGCGTTGTGCTGGTCGGCTCGGTCGATCGGATCGCGTTCGCGTGGCACGGCGGCAGTCTAGCGCCTCCCGCGCGGCGGCGCGACCGAGGGCGACGCGCGCTTCCTCCTGGAGGTGCTCCGCTTCCTCGAGGAGGCGCGGTTCCCGGCGCCGCGCCCCGTGGCGCCGGTCGCGGCCGGGCCGGCGGAGGCGGGCGCTCCCCCGGCGCTCCTCCTGGCCGAGGCGCCCGGGGAGCCGGTGGCGCCGGGGGAGGTCGACGCGCTCCGCTGCCAGCGGGTCGGCGAGCAGCTCGGCCGGCTCCACGATCTCGCGGCGGGGTTCGGCGCCGAGCGGCGTCCGCCGATCGATCGCGCGACCGTCGCCGGCTGGCTCGACCGCGCCGCCGCGGGGCGCGACCCGGAGGTGGCGGCGGCCCTCCCCTGGCTGCGGGAGGAGCTGGCGCGCGCGGCCGACGCGCCCGGCGCGCCGCGGGGGCTGGTCCACGGCGACCTGGCGATCGAGCGCGTGCTCTGGCTCGGCGACCGGGTGGCCGCGGTCGTCGACTGGGAGCTCGCCTGCACCGACGCCTTCGCCGTCGATCTCGCGGTGGCGATGGTCGCCTGGTGCGCCGGCGATCCCCTCCGGCCGGACCTGGCCCGGGGGCTCCTCGGCGGCTACCGCTCCCGGCGCCGGCTCGAGGCGGACACCGCCGCCGCCCTCCCCGCGGCGCTCCGCTGGGCGTCGCTCCGGCTCGCCGCGGCCCGGCTCGCGGCGGCGCGCCCCGGCGATCCCCC
>JAJYHA010000354.1 GCA_021784995.1 Myxococcales bacterium | reverse complement strand
GGTGGCGTGTGTCGCCGCCATGTTGGCGACTACGACCTCTTCGCAGCCTGCCGCTGAGCGGAGCATGGCCGTCAGGTGTTCCTTCTCGTTGCGCGGGTTGACGACGCGGCTGACGGTGGCTCGAGGTGGGGGCATCCGATCTCCGTGGGCCCTCGCCGCGCGCCGGGAGCGGCGCGGGCGCGGCGGGCGCCCGGCTCAGTGCACGGCGGGCGGCCGCGCGGCGTGGGCCGACAGGGCCGCCCGCAGGAAGGTCGTCTGGGGTCGCGCCACCATGGCGTCGAGCCCGAGCGCGGCGCGGCGGGCGCGCTCCTCCGGGTCGGCGAGCAGATCCAGGCAGCGGGAGACCAGGCCGCCGTACGGCGCGAAGGCGACGGATGACTCGAAGGGCGCTTCCTCCCGCGGATCGCGGCCGCGCTCCGAGACCACCACGCGCCGGTTGGCGAGCAGGTAGGAGACGCGCACGATCTCGAACACCTTCGCCTCGTAGTGGTGGACGTTGAGGACGATCCGTGACCGCGCGACCAGCCGATCCCGCGCCGCGCCGTACACGCCGAACGCCGCGTGGACCCGCACGCCGCGCCCCTCCAGCTCGGCCAGCACCGCCCGCCGGCGGGCGTTGATCGAGCCGTAGAACAGCACGTCGATGTCCTCCTCGCCCGGCGGGATGCGCGTGAGCTGCGGCATCCAGCCCACCGGGACCACCGTCGGGCGCGGCACGCCCATGCGCTCCAGCGCGTCGGCGTTCACCTGGCTGTAATCCCAGAGCGGGAAGTTCCGGTAGAGGTCGAGCAGCGTCGGCGTCAGCCAGGGCGAGCCACGCTGCACCTGCTCCAGGTTGTAGAGGATGGCGCCCTCGCGCAGCCGTTGCCCCGCGTGGGGCAGGAGGTGCGCACCGAGGACCACGTGCCGGCGCCCCGGGGCGCCCGGATCGGAGCCGAGCTCGGCCTCGTACCCCAGCTCCCGCAGGGCGTGCACCAGCGTCTCGGCCACCTCGTGGAACGCCGCGGCGTGCACGTATCGGGGCGGTGAGACGACGGTGACCGCGAACGGCTCCGCGCCCCCGGCGGTCGCGCGCGCGCTCCGTGACCGCGCGCCGGGATGGGACGGGGCCGCGGCGGGGCCGAGGAGCTCCGCGAACCGGCGGCGCCGATGCGGCGCCAGGAGGCCCGCGCCCACCCGCTCGGCCGCGCAGCGCCGCAGCATCAGGGACTCGGCCGCGGCGCCCAGCTCGCGGGCCGCCTCCGACGCGATGAGCCAGGGATCGGGATCGGATCCGAGCACCGGCTCGATCTGGCGCAGCGCCTCGAGCGCCCGGCCCGCGTCGAGCCGGGCCTCGGCGGCCCCGGCCACCGCTCGCAGGGAGGTCGGGTCGTCGGCCTGGGCCGCCTCGAACGCGGCCAGCGCCTCCGCCGGGCGCCCCGCGACCAGCAACGCCTCCCCGCGCCGGACCTGGACGTCGAGGCGGGTCTCGTCGCACGGCCACCGGGCACCGGGAACGGCCAGCAGTTGCAGCGCCTGGTCGTAGGCCTCCGCCGCCTCGGACGCGGCCGCCCGCCGGGCGCCCGCGTCGGTCGCGCCCTGGAACGCCAGCTCCCGGGCGCGGCCGCGCAGCAGGAGCTCTCGTCCTTCGCCCGAACCCCCCGGCGTCGAGTGCATGGTGCACGGCAAAGCAAACGGCCAGCCAGGCGATCACGCCGAGGCAACCTGCCGCGCACGTTGAGCTTTCTCGGGAGGCTGTCAACCGCGTGGCGAGGCGGCGTCACGAGCCTGGCGCCGATGCCCCACGGAGCGGAGGTGGGCGGACGCCACGCCGGCGTCACTCGGCGCCGTGTCCCGGGTCGCCCGCGGGCAGGCCCTCGCCCTCGCCGTCGCCCTCGTCGCGCGCGGGTCCGGTCCCGGAGGCGTACTCCTTGAGGCGGTACTGGATCTTCCGCACGCTGATGCCGAGGATCTCGGCCGCGCGGGAGGTGGAGCCACCGACCATCTCCAGGGTCCGGAGGATGGCCTCGCGCTCGATCTCGTAGAGCGTCGCGCCCGGGATGAGGGCACCCGGTGCGCGCTCCCGGGGGCGCGGACCGCGCAACGAGGGCGGGAGGTCGTCGGCGGTGAGCTCGGTGCTCTTGCACAGCACCACGGCGCGCTCGACCACGTTCTCCAGCTCGCGCACGTTCCCCGGCCAGTCATGGCTGAGCAGGGCGTTGAGCGTGCCGGGGGCGAGCCCGCGGATCTCCTTGCCGTAGGCCCTGGAGTACCGCTCGACGAAGTGGCTCACCAGGGCCGGGATATCCCCCTTCCGCTGCCGCAGCGGCGGCAGCGTGACCGACACCACGTTGAGCCGATAGTAGAGGTCCTCCCGGAACTTGCCGCCCTTCACCTCGGTCGCCAGGTCGCGGTTGGTGGCGGCCACCATGCGGACGTCCACCTTCAGCGTCTGCGTCCCCCCGACCCGCTCGAACTCCTTCTGCTGCAGGACGCGGAGCAGCTTGATCTGGATGGCGGGCGAGATGTCGCCGATCTCGTCGAGGAAGAGCGTGCCGCCGTCGGCGAGCTCGAAGCGCCCCTCCTTCCGGCCGATGGCGCCGGTGAAGGAGCCCTTCTCGTGGCCGAACAGCTCCGACTCGAGCAGCGTCTCGGAGAGCGCGGCGCAGTTCACCTTGATGAAGGGCCTGTCGTGGCGTGGCGACTCCTCGTGGAGCGCCTGCGCGATGAGCTCCTTGCCGGTGCCCGACTCCCCCAGGATGAGCACGGTGGCGCGCGTCGGCGCGGCCCGCTTGATCACCTCGTAGACCGCCTGCAGCTCGGGCGCGTCGCCCACGATGTTGTGGAAGCGGTAGCGCTCCCGCACGCGCTCGCGCAGGTTGGCCGTGTCGCGCTGGAGCCGCAGCTTCTCGAGCGCCTTCTCCAGGACCACCAGGACCGCGTTCACGTCGAGCGGCTTGACGAGGTAGTTCTCGGCGCCGGCCCGCATCGCCTCCACCGCCGCCTCGACGCTGGCGAAGGCGGTCATCATGACGAAGACGGCGTCGGAGCCGCTCTCCCGCGCCCTCTTCAGGAGCGTGATGCCGTCCATGCGCGGCATCCGGACGTCGGCGAGGATGGCGGCGGGGGCGAACCCCGGCAGCAGCGCCAGGGCCTCCTCCCCGTCGGCAGCCTCCGCGATCTCGTAGCCCTCGTCCGAGAGGATGTCCCTCAGCGCCACCCGGGCGTTCTGCTCGTCGTCGACGACGAGGATCCGTTCCCTGGCCATCCGTGCGCCCGACCTAGCAACGCTCATGCCCACCTTTTTAGCGGCCACGGCCGCAAATGCTGCGTGACGCCATGATCTACCGCATGTTTTGCGTCGTTGCGG
>JAJYHA010000471.1 GCA_021784995.1 Myxococcales bacterium | reverse complement strand
GCGCCACGACGGCCGCGGCCACTCCCGGCGAGGAGCTGCGCCAGCGGGCCCGGGCGCTCGCGGCCCAGGATCCCGCGCGCGCGGCGCACGTCCTGAAGGCCTGGCTGACCGAGGGGGGCTCCGATGCCTGAGGTGCCGATGGAGATCCCGGGGACACCGCCGGGCCGGGGGGCCGGCGCGGGGATGGGCTGCGCCCGTGCGGCCGCCGTCCTGCTGGGGCTCGGCGACGACGCCGCCACGCTCCTGTTCCGGCAGCTGGCCGAGCCCGAGCTGCGCCGGGTGGCCGCGGGCGCGCGCGGCCTGCGCGCCCAGCCGCCGGCGGCCGTCCCCGACGCGCTGCGATCGTTCGTCGCCGCGATGGAGTCGGTCGGCGGCGAGACGCTCGCGTCCGATCACCTCCTCCGCGAGATGGCGGCCCGGGTGCTGGGCACCGACGCGGTGCGGCGCGCCTTCGACGGCGAGGCGCCGCAGCCCGCCCCGGAGGAGGCGCTGGGGCCCGTGTCCCGGGCCGATCCGGAGGCGCTCGCGCTCGTGCTCGCGCGCGAGCAGCCGCAGACCATCGCGCTCGTCCTCTCCTCGCTCGAGCCGGCCCGCGCCGCCGAGGTGATGGACCACCTCCCCGAGCGGCACCGGCCCGACGTCCTGCGCCGCATGGCCGCCATCGACGCCGTCGCCCCCGAGGTCCTGCGGGAGATCGGGGAGGCGCTCACCTCGGAGCTGAAGGCGATCGTGGGCGGCGGGATGCGCAAGGTGGAGGGCAAGGCCGTCGCGCTCGAGATCCTCCGCCGGTGCCCCGCGCAGCAGCAGAGCGAGGTGATCGCCGAGATCGAGCGCGACAGCGCGGCCCTGGCCGCCGAGCTGCGCGGCCGCCTCTTCACCTTCGACGATCTGAAGGACCTCCTCGACCGCGACCTGCAGGTCCTCCTGCGCGAGATCGACGGCAACCGGCTGGCCGTGGCCCTCAAGGGCGCCACTCCGGAGCTGAAGCAGAAGGTGCTCTCCAACCTCTCCACGCGCGCCGCCCAGATGCTGGAGGACGACCTGGCGGCCATGGGCCCGGTCAAGCTCTCCACCGTCGAGGCGGCGCAGGGCGAGATCGCGAAGCTCGCGCTGGAGGTCGCCCAGGCAGGCCGCATCACCATCGTGGGCGCCGGCGACACCATGGTCTGAGAGGGACGGATGACGACCTCGCACGCACGACGCCCACGCTTCCTGGCCCGGGTACCCGAGAACCCCTCGCCGGCCCCGGCGCGCTTCGCCGGGCCGCCACCCTGCACCGCGGTGGTGGAGCTGCCCGACCGCGCACCCGCGCCGCCACCCACGGCGCACGAGGCGGCACGGCTCGCGCACTCGCCGGAGGCGGCGGAGCGGCTGGCGGCCGGCATCGCCACCCTGCGGGCGCAGGCGGATCGCCTGGCCGAGCAGGCGCGCTCCGACGCCATCGAGATCGCGTTCCAGGTGGCGCACAGGATCCTGGAGACGGAGATCCGCCAGGGCCCCGAGCCGCTCTTCGCGCTGGTCCGCTCGGCGCTCCGGCGCGCCGGCGAGTCTCGCCGGATCACGATCCGCGTCGCCCCCGAGGACGCCCCGGCGATCGGGTCGGAGGCGGGCCGGGCGGCGCTGGGCGGCGTCACCGCCGCGCGCGTCGAGGTCGTCCCCGACGCCTCGCTGCAGGCGGGTGACTGCACGGTCGAGACCGACTTCGGGCAGGTGGACGGCCGCCTCGCCACGCGCCTGGCCGAGCTGCGGCGCGCCGTCGACGCGGCCGGAGAGGGCGTGGCGTGACCGGCGCCGCGCTGGAGGCCGTCGCGCGCGCCGTCGCCGAGGCGGATCCGCTGCCCCTCACCGGCACCGTGGTCCGGGCGGCGGGCCTGATCCTGGAGGCCGCGCTGCCGCGCGTGCCCGTCGGCACGTCGTGCGAGATCCGGGCCGCCGACGGGAAGGCGGTGATGGCCGAGGTCGTCGGCTTCTTCGGCCAGACGGCCCGGCTCATGCCGCTGGCCGACATCCACGGCATCGGCGAGGGCTGCACGGTGGTCCCCCGCACCTCGGCCGATCGCGTCCCGGTGGGCGACGCGCTGCTCGGGCGCGTGATCGACGCGTCGGCCCGGCCGCTGGACGGCGGCCCGGTGCCCATGCTGCGGGGGCGGGGCCGCCTGCACGCCAGCCCGCCCCCCGCCATGCAGCGGAGGCGCGTCACGCGCCCCATCGCGCTCGGGATCCGCGCCGTCGACGCGTGCCTCACCATCGGCGAGGGCCAGCGGATCGCGGTGCTGGCCGGGCCCGGCGTGGGGAAGAGCGTCCTGCTCGGCATGATCGCCCGCTCGGCGGAGGCCGACGTGGTGGTCGTGGGCCTGGTCGGCGAGCGTGGCCGCGAGGTCCGCGACTTCATCGAGCGCGATCTGGGCGAGGGGCTCGCGCGGGCGGTGGTGGTGGTGGCGACCAGCGACGAGTCGCCGCTCAAGCGCGTCCGCGCCGCGCTGGTGGCCACCGCCGTCGCGGAGCACTTCCGCGCCGCCGGGAAGCGCGTCCTGCTGCTGCTCGACTCCCTCTCGCGCGTGGCCCAGGCGCAGCGGGAGATCGGGCTCGCGGCGGGCGAGCCGCCCACCACCAAGGGCTACCCCCCTTCGGCCTTCGCCATCCTGCCCCGCCTGCTCGAGCGGGCCGGCAACGACGCGGGCACGGGCAGCATCACCGGCTTCTACACCGTCCTGGCCGAGGGCGACGACCCCACCGACCCGGTCGCCGACGCGGCCCGGGCGACCCTGGACGGGCACATCGTGCTGGCGCGCTCCCTGGCCGAGGCGGGCCACTTCCCCGCCATCGACGTGCTCGCCAGCATCTCGCGCGTCATGAGCGACGTGGCCGACCCTGCTCACCGCGCGCTGGCCCGCGAGGTGCGCGACGTGCTGGCGGCCCACCGCGAGGCCTCCGACCTGATCGAGGTGGGGGCCTACGCCGCCGGCTCGAACCCGCGCATCGACCGCGCGGTCCGGTGCATCCGGGAGCTCGACGCCCTGCTGCGCCAGGGCCCCGCCGAGCGCACGCCGCTCCCGGAGACGCTCGCCGCGCTGCGCCGCGCCCTCGAGACCCCGGAGGTGAAGGGTGCCTAGCCTGCTCCTGGCCGCGCTCCTGCTGGCGGGGCCCACCCCGCCCGCGGCGCCGCTCTCGCTCCGGATCGAGGTCCCAAGCACGCCGCCGGCGAACGGACGGCGCGAGCGCCGCGCCCGTGGCGCCGAGCTCCCCGCGCCGCCGCCGGCGGCGCTCACGGCCCGCGCCCTGCGCGACGAGCTGCGCACCGCCGCGCACCGCCGCGAGGAGGAGCTGGCGGCCCTCGCGCGGGAGCGGGGCGAGCTCG